>CAYLJK010000136.1:4814-6705 GCA_964383975.1 uncultured Gemmatimonadales bacterium
CCACCGCGGCCCGCCCGATTCTAGTCTCGGGGGTATTCCGATGCAATCACGCGGTCGGACGGCGCAGCACGCCCGCGGCCGCCAGCGTCACCAGCAGCCCCGTACCGAGCAGGATCAGCGTCGCCGGCTCGGGGACCACCTGGTGCGTCAGGTACTCCTGCGAGCCGCCGCTGGTCCGGCCGACGCCCGCCTGATCGGTGAGCACGTACCAGTTGCTGAGGTGGATGCCGCCGCAGTTGTCGTTGCCGGTGCAAGTGGCTATCGCGTCGTTCACGAACGACTGGATGCCCGCGTCCAGCGGCACCCAGTTGCCCATGATGTACCAGATCGCGCCGTGGATGTTGCGGTACGACGGCGTGCCGGCGCTCGAGCTATTGCTGGCCACGGCCGTGGCGAACTTCGACGACAGGTACGCAGCCCGCAGGTACTTCAGGCGGCCCGCCTCGCCCAGCCGCGTCTTCCCGCTGAGGTTCGAGGACAGCTGCGTGAAGTTGTACAGCTTCGCGGACCAGGACGCGTAGTTGATCTTGTCCACGCAGAAGATGTCGCGCTGTACGCCGAACGGACCCGAACTGAGCGTGAACGAAAAGTCCGCCTTGTACGGGCCGACCTGGGTTCCGTACGCCCCCACACCGGACCCCGCCCGGAACCGAACGTAGCCCGAGGACGGGTACGGATTCGGATACTGTGCGACGGCAGGCGTCGCCACCGCGGTGGCGAGCAGCGCCAGCACAAGCGCACGAGGTTTCATGACCGTGGTACTCCCGAGTTGGAGGACGGCGGGCACTGCGTGCACTCCGCCGCGATCACTTGTGAGCAGACGGCGTGCCGTCCGGCCCAGCTACGCTGCTGCTTTGGCTTGCGAAATGTAAGTGATTAAGTAGCAACGGATTAGATGGTGTACGCGAGTCCATCGTCGTGCGCTGCATCACACGTTTGCGAACTCCGTCGGTACAGAAACTGTTGCGACTTCGCGACATTACTCGGTCGGCGCGTCGCAATCCGCTGCCGCTTCATCACTTGCGAGCACGACGAGAGCCGGAGCCGACCGCGAGGCGATGACCGCCTTGGCCCCGGCGTCGCCGGACAGTCCCAGCAACTCCGGCCAGACGCTTCTCTGGAACGCCGCTGGGATGCCGACCGTGCCGGAGTATCCGCTCCCGGCCACCTCGCCCCCGCCGACCAGCGCTGCCCGAAGCGAGCGCAGGTGTTCCGCCGTGACCAGCGGCTGGTCACAGGCCATGAGGAGCAGCGCATCGGCGTCCGGGACTTCCCGCGCGACCCACTCGACACCGGCCCGGATACTCGACGCGATGCCCGTCTCCCAGGCGGCGTTCAGAGTGAACCGGACAGGAAGACCCTCCAGCAGCTCCGCGCAGGGCTGCACCACCGCCCCCAGCACGACCACCACCGGTCCGATGTCGGCGCCGAGCGCGGTGTCCACTGCGCGCCGGAGCAGCGGTGTCCCGTGCCACGCGAAGAGCTGCTTCGGTGAGCCGAACCGCCGACTGGCGCCTGCCGCCAGGATGACGATGGGTACCGGACCGCCGAGCGTGACGGGGATCACGCCGGCCACCGCTCCAGCGCGACCAGGCGGGCGGCCACGCTGGCCGGAACGTACAGGTGCAGACCGCAACCGACCCACCCCGCCTCCCGCAACAGCCGACGCGTCCGCGCCGCACTTCGCTTCTGGAAGTGCACGCGGTCCCCGGCGATGTCGTCGTCACTCGTGTACGCCTCAAGGTACGCGACGCCGCGGGTGCGCGACGCGAGGAACGCCAGGCCGCGCCGCAGGTCCGGCGTCGGCACGTAGTGCAGCACGTCGCACGCGACCACGAGGTCGTAGGCCTGCGAGAGCCGGACCCGCTCCAGCGTGCCGAACGCGCCCTTC
>CAYLJK010000137.1:0-6670 GCA_964383975.1 uncultured Gemmatimonadales bacterium
GTCGGGCTGCGGCCGCTGAAGGAGAAGGCGGTCTGCGGCGGAGGCGCGGGCCCGACGCCGCTGTTGCAGGCGCCCATCGTCGCGGGCGCCGGCGCCAGCCAGGTGCCGGTGGCGGTGCGCGAGAGCGACTGGCCGATCGGCACGCTGCTCTCCGCGACGCCGATGTCCACCGCGACGAGCCCGCCGGCCGGTCCGCCGACGCCGGCGAACGCGCCCTCGTAGGAGAGGAACTCGACGACCTGCCCGCCCGCGTCCACCAAGGCGAAGCCGTCCGGCGAGCCGTTCTGGATGCCGTCCTGCGGGTAGCGCACCACCACCACGCCCCTGCCGTCGCACATGGAGGGGATCGTTCCGCTCAGCGCCTGGGTGCTGTACGTGGCGCCGTTGGCGCCGTTGTAGAGGACCACGCTCCAGCCGGTCAGGTCGGCGCCCGCCGGACCCTCGACCTCGACGGCCTCGAAGATGTCGGTGCCGAAGTTGTCGTAGTGGATCTCGCTGAACCGCGTCGCCGGAAGGGTGGGCGCGGGCGGGTTGACGTGCACGGCGGCCGCGCCGGCGACGCTGTTCGGCGCCGTCGCGCTGATCGTCGCGTCGCCCGGGGCCACGGCGGTCACCAGTCCTGTCGCATCCACCGTGGCCACGGCCTCGTCGCTGCTCGACCACGTGAACGTCACACCGGGGATGACCTGGTTCGCCGCGTCGTAGGCCGTCGCGGTCAGGGTCACCGTGCCGCCCTGTGTAAGCGTCGGCGCGGCGGGGCTCACGGTCACGCTCGCCACGACGGCCGGGGGCGGCGGTTCATCGGCATCGTTGCAGGCGCCGAAGGTGTGCGCCTCCGGGACCTTCCAGGTGCCATCGCCCCGGCGCTGGAGCGAGTAGCCCACCGGTGTGCCGGAACCCTCGGCGACGCCGATGTCGGTCGAGGTCATCCCGTTCGCCGGACCGCCGACCGCCGCGAACGTCCCCTCGTAGGAGAGGAACTCGACGACCTGGCTGCTCGCGTTCACGAGCGCGAAGCCGTCCGGGTCCCCGTTCTGGATGCCGTTGACCAGATAGTTCACCACCACCACGCCGCGCGCATCGCATGTGGCGGGGATGGTCCCCGACAGCGCGGCCGTGTTGTACACCGCGCCGTTCGCCCCGTTGTAGAGCACGATGCTCCAGCCCGTGAGGTCCGTCCCCGCGGGGCCGGAGACCTCGATCGCCTCGCCCGCATCGGTGCTGACGTTGTCGTAGTGGATCTCGCTGAAGCGCACCGACGGATGGCCCGGCTGGTGATCGAACACCGGGGTCGGGCGCGCGAGGGGGCTGGTCGGACCGTGGTCCGCGCACGAACCGAGGAAGGCGGCGAGTGCGACGAGCGCGAGGCGGCGAGCACGCATGGTCGAAGTCCGCAGGTGGAGGGTGAAGCGGGCCGGGCGGGGAGCCCGGAGGTGGGGGAGAAGCTACCGGGCCGGCGCGAGGTCCGGAAGGCGCCGCACGGGCGCACCGACTCCAGTCCACGGTGCGCCAGTGCGCCAGTGCGGCGGTTCCCGCCCCTCGAACCGCGCGCCTGGAGCCGGCTTCAGCTCCTGGGCACGCTCACGCTGGCATCGGCGAAGCGCAGCCGGAACGTGGCCCGCGGGTCATCGGGCACCGGGAAGAGGAAGCAGGTGCGGCTCGGGTTGCGCTGGAGCGTGATCACCAGCGGACCCTCCCAGGTGTCGCGCCGCATGCCGACACCGTCCCCGGACTCCGCCGTGACGGTCATCCCGCCCTGCTTGAGCGCGTTCGGGTCGGTCCAGGAACACGAGCCGCTACGCCCAACGACCCCGAGGGCCACGAGCTCAATGCGCCGAAGCGGGCCCTGACCCGGCCGCATCACCAAAAAGACGCGCTCGCTCGGGACGCCCGGCACCGAGTCCGCCCTGACCGCCAGCAGGGCACGCACTTCGAGAAGCACGTTCCCGGCGGTCGGCGCGTAGCGGACCCGGATGGTGCCGAGATCCTCGGTGGCCGCGCTCAGCGTGGTGCTCGACACCTCCGTCGCGGACCAGAGGGACCCGGCGGTGGCGGATCGCTGTGCGACCAATGGCGAGCCGAGGGTGGTGAGGATGGCCGCCAGCACGAGAGCCGGCAACTGGAGGAAGATCGTGTGCCCGCGCATGACGCCCGCCTTCCGTCCCGGACACCGCTCGAATACCGCGCATGGCCCGCGACGTCAACGGTTGCAGGGCCGCAATAGCGAGCGCTCAAGTCGGCAATCGTTCGCGCCCGGCACGACGCGCGCCGCGGCGGAAGCGCGAAGGCCCCGCTCCCGCGGGCCCTCACTGCGCCGCCGTGCCCGCCGTGCGTAGATCGGGCTCGCTGTCTAGCCGCGCAGCCGGCTCCGGCACTTCGCGAGGACCGCTCGAGCGAGTGCGCTCGGCGGCCCGAGTGCTGGATCGTTCAGCACCTCCTGCGACGTCGTGCGTGCGTACGCCCTGGCGACCGGGTCCACCACGATGCCCACATCCGGCCCTCCATCGTCCGACGTCTCCGCGTCCACCCGGACCCCGGCGGCCTGTACGTCGGAGTATCGGCGGACCTTCCCGGCGTCATCCACGGCGACCAGGATACGACGGGACACCGATCCGTCCGCCCGGAACACCAGCACCACCGCCTCGAGACCGTGCTCCCGGAACCGGGGCAGAGGCGCAGCCATGCATTCTCCTCGAGCCATCTGCCGGCCGAGCGGGCTCGGCGGCATTCCGCTCGGCTCCCGAGAGCAGGCGCTCACCGCCCCGAGCAGCGAGGCGCTCACAGCCAAGGTAGCGCGCTTCATTAGGAACTCCTGGCCCTAGAACTGGTTGATGTTGCAGCCGCAATACCTGATCAACTCAAAGAGCTCGTTGTATGCATGCTCCCAATCCAAGTCGTATTCCGCGTGCGGCTCGGTCCCAATGCGGGTCTCCGCAAACCCGAAGTCGTGGCGAAAGGCGTTCAGGACCAATGGGTCGCCAGCGAAGTAGTGCATGGCGTTCCCAAACCTGGTTCCCCGATTGACCCACCCAAGCTCGACCTCCCAGAACGTCTCCTCCCACGTGCCATCGTCCCATGTCGCTCGTCGCGACACATGGTTCGCCTCGCAGTAGCAGGCGACGTTCGTCCAAGCTCTGCCCTGCGCTGAGAGCTGCTGAACCGCAAACGCCACAGCGAGAAGTGGCGCAATCGCCGCCAGGTGACGACGTGACGTCATCGCGTTGAATGTTGAAGATGATGGGAGCCAACCCGACCGACCATGCCGCGGCATGTCAAGGGGCCGCGAGCGCAACGCCGCTATAGTTGTGGAGCCCTCCGCCGACCCCTGGTGACGTCGGAAGGCCCCGCCGCCGCGGGACCCCGGTGCGACTGGGCGGCCGTGCGCCTGTGCCCGCCTATCTATTCAGCCAGTACGCCACTTTGACCAGCAGCGTGTTGCGCGGGTGGACGCGGAACAGCTCCTGGAGGTCGCCGGTGAACGACTCGTCGCCGCGTTCGCCGACGAACCCCTCGCGCCCCTGATTCCAGACCACGAAGAGCGTCGAACCCGGGCGGTACTCCCAGCGCAGCACGACGTTCGAGTTGAACGCCTTGAAGTTGAACTCGCGCAGGTGGTTGGTGACCGCGGTATCGGCGTAGGGCTGGTAGCGGTCCTCGAAGCGCTCGGCGCGCGGCGTGGCCGACAGCTCGCGCAGGTTCGAGTAGCGGCCCTTGGAGACGAACGGCTGGGCGTACACCTGGAGCGAGAGGTCCGGCGTGAACGTGTAGTTGAGTCGCAGCGTCAGCCCCACCGTCGTCTGGTCGAGGTGCGCGAAGGTGTAGTGCGTCGTGTTCCCGGCCGCGAAGTTCCCGTACCACTGGGTGTCGTCGCGGTTGCGGGTCCAGCTGACCGACAGCGACGTGTTGAAGCGCGACGCCACCTTCAGCTCGAACTCCGGGTTGAGGTTGATCCGATCGGAGCGGCCCCCGTCGCCGCGGAAGTAGTTGAACCACAGCCCCGGGACGAACGCCCGCCGGTCGTCGCCGCTGATCCCGCCCCACGGCGCGAGGTACGGCTCCTGGCGGACGGCGGGGCCGCCGCGCGCGGTGCGGTCGTCGTAGGTGGCGCCGAGCTGGCCGAAGGTCGAGCCGAGGTGGAACCACCAGTTGTTCCGGAGCTGGATGTGGGTGTTGGTGTTGTAGGCCCGCTCCTGCGGCAGGCCGCCGGTGGTCCAGTACTGCCACCAGTTGTGGTTCCACTGGAACCGGTTGTAGTACCGGCGCTGGGCCCGGTCGAAGTAGCCGGCCCACGTGCTCCAGGACTGCTGGTCGGCGCGCTGGAGGTAGCCGGCGTCGTTGATCTCGAAGCCGCGGGACCGGCGCTGGTACGACGTCTGGAACATCAGATGTCGGCCGCCGACCTTCGCGACGGAGAGCGCCAGGGCATCGCCGCTGAGCGACGTCCGGCCGGAGTCGAGCGGGAGGTCGGCGTCGGGGCGCTGGTAGTAGTGGACGGAACTGCGCTGCGTCGCCAGCAGGGCCTCGGCGCTCCCGGCCACGCGGCTCGCCGCGTAGGACCCGGAGATCTCGTAGGTGCGGTTGAGGAAGCGGTGCCGCGCGTCGAGGCCGGCCACGTACGCCTCCCGGTGCAGGAACGCCGCGCTCGTCTCGTCGAGGTCCCGATGCACCGTGGTGAGCATCCCGCCGAAGGTGGTGTTGCCGCCGCGAAGGTCCTGCCGCAGCCGGACCACGCCGAAGTTCGTCCCCGGCTCGAAGGTGGCGGGGATCGTGTGCGCCGGGTCCGTCCACCCCCGCGTGCGCTGCGTGACCGCGTCGAGCACGCCGATGGTGAGGCCGCCCGGGAGCCGGCCGGTGAGCTTCGCGGCCCCGAGGATGGTCACGGGCCGCTGCGGGGTGACGTCTCCGTGGGCGCCGGCCAGCTGCGGCGGCCGGCCGATCCGGCGGCTGTAGAAGAGCCCCTCGCCGGTGCCGCAGTCGTTGACCGCGGTGCAGTTCACGGGGAAGCGGAACTGCCCGCGGCCCGCCACGAAGAACGGGCGCCGTTCGTCGAAGAAGCTCTCGAAGGCCGTGAGGTTCAGCACGGCTGGGTCGGCCTCGACCTGGCCGAAGTCCGGGTTGATGGTTGCGTCGAGCGTGAGGTTCGACGCCACGCGGTACTTGAGATCGCCGCCCACGCGCGCCTGGCTCACGCGGCCGAAGTCGTCCGCCGTGACGCGGGAGGCGTCCTCCGCCACGACGTACGGCGATGCCTCGAGCCGGCGCGGGGCGCCGAGGTCCGCGAACCCCGTCACCTCGCCGAACTGGTTCACCAGCCCGGCGCGCGAGGGGCGCAGCAGCGGCCACGACGTGCGCTGGTTGTGCCGGTAGATGTCCCGCATCAGGAGCACGCCGAAGGTGTGCTCGCGCTGCGTCCCGAAGCGGAGCTGGGAGAGCGGGATGCGGAACTCCGCCGTCCAGCCGAGGGAGTCAATGCGGGTCGCGACGTCCCAGACCGCGTCCCACGCGACGTCCTCGTCGCCGTCGTTGTAGATGGCGGCGTCGCCCTTCACCCCGGACGCGGAGACGATGAACTCGAAGCCCGTGCGCCGGTCGTGGTAGCTGTCGAGGAGGATGCCGACCCGGTCGGCGGGCGGGAAGTTGTCGCGCCGCGCGAGCAGCCGGATGATGCTGTCGGGATGCGGATCGTGCGCGCGGATGAAGACGTAGAGATGGGCGGCGTCGTAGGCGATGCGGGCCTCGGTCGGGTAGCGCGACGGGGTCCCCTCCGTCGGCTGCCATTCGCGGAAGGCCGTGATGGGGACCGCCTCGCTCCAGACCGGGTCCGCGTCCCGCCCGTCAATCACCGGTGGATGGGTGGCGCGGACGGCCCGCGCCGTCGTGGGGATCGCGGCGGCCGTGTCGGCCGGTGACGGCGACTGGGTGTTCTGCGCGGCGACCAGCACGCCGGCCAGTGCGAGTGCGACGACCATGCTCCGACCGTCCGTTCCGGGGTGGACTTCTCACCCGCCCCTACGCAACCGGTTGGACGGTGGTGTCGGAAGGAAGGTTGGGAGCGGCGGGTCAGCCGCCGGCCTCGGCGTCGGCCAGCGCCACCTTGCCCATGACCCGGCGTGCATGCAGGTGCCGATGCGCCGCCACCGCGCCCTCGCGGCTGAGCGGGAAGGCTCGGTCGAGCACGGGCCTCCACCGGCCCGCCGCGACGCCCGCGAAGACGGCCTCGAGCGCCGGGCGCAGCAGCGCTTCCTTGGGCCCGAGATGCAGGAGATGCACGCCGAGCACGCCCGTGTTCGGCTGCACGAGACCGTAGGGGTGGATCCGTGGCGTGCGCAGCCACGCCCACGCGGCGCGCGGCCAGTTCCGCCGCACACCCGGCACCGCCTCACTCAGGCCGTAGAAGACCAGCCGCCCGAGGGGCGCAAGGAGGCGCCGGCAGGCCGCCGTCGCGCGGCCGCCGACGGGGTCGAGCGCGACGTCTATCCCCCGGCCTCCCGCCAACCTCCGCACGGCGCCCTCCCAGTCACCGCGCGAGTCCACGCATGCCTCGGCACCGAGCCGTGTCACGAAGGCGGGTGCGTGAGGTGGAGGAGCGAAGGCTCCAGGAAAAGGCACGCCGCGAGGAAGAGGAGCGAAAACTTCAGGAAAAGGCGCGTCGCGAGGAAGAGGAGCGAAA
>CAYLJK010000138.1:0-6622 GCA_964383975.1 uncultured Gemmatimonadales bacterium
CTTTCACGAAGCGGGTCCACGCCTCGGTCTCGACCTTGGACAGGAGCCAGAAGGACACGTAGAACAGCATCGCGGCGGCGAGCAGCATCACGCCACCCTCGAGCGCCTCCCGCTGGGCGGGTTTCACCCGGAACACCCACTCCAGCGCCGCCGCGGTCAGCAGGCTCGCCGCGATCGCCGCCGCCACGCCCCAGCGCACCTCCCGCCGGCGCCGGCGCGCGCCGGCGCGCAGCAGCACGGTCATGATCGCGCCGACTACGAGGATCGCCTCGACCCCCTCGCGCAGCAGCAGCAGCGTGCTCTCGACGAACAGGCCCCCCGCCGACCGCCCGCCGACGAGCGCCGCCTCGGCCTCGGCGAGCACGGCCAGGAGTTCCTGGTGCCGCCGCTCCGACTCGGAAGCCGGCACGCGCGAGGCCGCCGCCACCCGGAACGCCGCGAAGCGCGCCTCGGCGCGGCGCACGAGCCCCGGCTCCGTCGCGCCGAGCGCCGGCTCCACGGCCTCGAACGCCATGTACGCGTCCAGCACCTTCGCCGCTGCCGCGGCGCCGTCACCGCGGTGCATCAGCTCGAGCGCGCCCCCCAGCGTCCCGCGGACCGTCCCGAAGACGACGGCGAGCTGACCGCTCCGGCCGCGGTACGCCGCCGTGTCCGACAGTGCGAAGACGTGGGCCACCACGTCCCAGCGCTCCTCGCGGCTCAGAATGGACTCGAACGCCGGCATCGCGGTGGCGGGGACGCCATGCGTGATCCTGCGGTAGTAGTCGAGCGGCGTGGTCGAGGCAAGGAGCGAGGGATCGCGCAGGTTTGCGGGGCGAGGGTCCAGCCGCGCCGCGGCCGCGCCGTCGCCCCGACCCTCCGCGCCGTGACAGGTCGCGCACAGCGCGCCGTAGACGCGGAGACCCGAGGCCAGCGATGGCTCGCGCGAGGGCCGCTCGTCGAGCGGCACGCGGAGGGCCGACGTCAGCCGCGCCTCGACCGCGCGGACCTCGATCGCCAGCGACTCGGACGGCATCCGCCCCGCGACACCCTGCTCCAGCCGCGAGAGCCGCGGCACCAGCTCCGCGCGCAGACCGGCGGACAGGTCCGCCGCCGACCGCCGCGCTTCGGCAAGGAACGCCCGCGCCTCCTCCCACTCAGCGGCGTTCACGAGCGCTTCGCCCCGCCAGGCGAGCGCGTACTCCTGGGCGGCGAGCTGGAGAACGGCGACGACCCGCCGCGCGGTTTCTACGTCTCGGGTCGGGGGCTGTTGGGCCACGGCAGGGGCCTGGGTCGCCGCGGCCGCCACCAAAAGGAAGGAGGACAGGTTCAATTGAGTCTCAGTTTCAATGGATTTGCTACTCGAATACTAGCCGTTCGGCGAGGATGCCGCTACCTCAGCGCTCCAGAATGACGATCGCGGCGGCGATGCCGCCGTCGTGGCTCAGGGACAGGTGCGCGCGGGTGGCGCCGAGCGCGTCGAAGCGCTGGCGGGCCGGACCGTGCAGCACCAACTGCGGGCGTCCGTCATCGAGGCGCTCGATCTCGAGGTGCCGCCAACTGATGCCGGTGTCGGCGCCCTCGGCCGACAGGGCCTTGTAGGCGGCCTCCTTCGCGGCGAGCCGGCCCGCGAGATGGAGGCCGCGGTGCGCGAACGTCTCGGCGCGCGCCAGCTCCTTCGTCGTGAAGAGGCGCCGCAGGGCGCGCGCGCCGTGCCGGTCCAGCAGCTGCTCGACGCGCTCGACCGGAACGACGTCCACGCCGACGCCGATCACCGCCATCAGCCCCGCCCCGCGATCATGTGACGATCGCCTCGACCACGCGGGCCGTGTCGGCCAGGTCGTGGAACGCGGCGTGCGCGCCGTGCGCCAGCAGCTCCGCCGGGGCGTACGCCGCCGTGCCGACCCCGATCGCCCGCGCACCGATCCCGCGGCCGCATGTCATGTCGGCGGGCGTGTCCCCGATGATGACGACGTCCGCGCCGCGGACCGGGTGCCCGAGCAGCGCCTCGGCGCGCTCGCGGGCCAGAGCCGGCAACTCCGACCGCACGTGGTGATCGGACCCGAAGGCGCCGACGCGGAATCGTGCCGGGTCGATCCCCGCGGACCGGAGCTTGAGGCGAGCCCCATCCACCACGTTCCCCGTGAGGAGGCCGAGCACGCAGTCCCCGCGCCGCTCGAGGGCATCGAGCAGCTCGAGAATCCCGGGATAGACCGTCGTGCGGTGCCCCGGCCCCTCCAACTCCACGACGAGCAGCGCCACGTAGCGCTCGAGGACGCGCTCGACGAGCGCGTCGTCAGGCGCGTACCCCGCCCCTTCGGCCAGCCGCCGCACGATCTCGCCGTCGGTACGCCCGTCGAAGCGGAACTCGTCGATCAGCCCCGCGGATCCGAGCACCTCCTCGAGGGCCGCCTGGATCGCGCGGCGGCCGGCGCCGTGGGAGTGGAGCAGTGTCCCGTCGATGTCGAAGCAGACCAGTCTCATGTGCGCGTCATCACGATACCGGAGAAGATGCCTACGGCGCCCAGTCCCTGCCACACCGTCGGCATCTCGCCGAGGAAGACGCACGCCGCCAGCATCGCCACGACGGGAGTGAAGTTCGAGTACAGCGCCGTGCGCGCGGGGCCGAGCACCCGGACCCCGCGGTACCAGATGAGGTACGCCACGACGAGCGCCCCGAAGGACGAGAAGAAGAGGCCGCCCCATGCCGCGCCGGTCACGTCGTGCCACTCCTGCGACGCCAGCGATGGGATAGACAACAGCACGAGGGGTACCGCGCCGATCCCCATCGTCCACGCCGTGGCCGTCACAGCGCCGAACCGGTCGGCGACCGACTTGGTGCCGATCGTGTAGGCCGACCAGCACAGGGTCGCCGTGAGGATGAGCAGGTCGCCGACGGTCGTGGACCCGAACGCCACCGCCTTGCTCGAGCCGAGGACGATGATGGCGATCCCCATCGTCGAGACGAGCAGCCCGAGGCCGTCGCGGCCGCGCAGGCGGTCGTGCCCGCGCAGCTGGCTGAGGACGGCCGTCTGCACCGGGACAGCCGCCATGATGAGCGCCGCGTTCCCCGCCCGCGTCCGGGCGACCCCCTCGATGAAGGCCAGCTGGTACAGCGTGTTCCCGAGGACGCCCAGCGCAGCGAGCCGCAGCCAGACCTCCCGCGGCGGGCGCGGTGCCCCGCGCACCAGCGCGACGGCGGCGACCGCGATCGCGGCGAGGCCGAAGCGGAGGGCGTTGAAGGCCAGCGGCTGGACGACGGCCAGGGCGGCCTTCACCACGATGAAGTTCACACCCCACACCAGCACCATCACGGCGAGGAGGGCGTCGGTGCGGGAAAATCCCAGCGGGGCGTCGCGGCCGGCCGGCATGCGGCGAAAGGTACACGGTCCCGCGGTGGTGGCGCCGCGCGGGCCGACACGCAGCGGGAGCGGCCGCGCCCTCTGGCGCGGGTGGTGTGCGTGTGGGTAGCCTGCGGCGTGATGCGGAGCGGCCTGGTGACTCCCCTGTTCATCGCGTTGCTGGCCCTGCCCTCCCCGGCCCAGGAGCGGCCGGCGGGGCCGCTGGGCGGCGAGCTGGGCCGCTTCCTCGAGCATCCGCGTTGGCGTCACGCGGCCTGGGGCGCGCTGGTCGTCAGCCTGGACCGCGGCGACACGCTCTTCAGCTGGAACGCGGACCGGCGCTTCATCCCCGCCAGCAACGCGAAGTTGTTCACGACGGCGGCGGCGCTGCGCTACCTCACGCCCCACTACCACTTCGTCACCCTGCTCTTCACCGACGGCCCGGTCCTCAGCGGCGAGCTGCTCGGGGACCTGGTGCTCTACGGCACGGGCGACCCCACGTTCGCGCTCGACACGGCTGCGCTGGCACCCTTCGCCGACAGCGTCGTGCGCGCCGGCATCCGCCGGGTGCGGGGCGACCTGGTCGGCGACGCCTCGTTCCTCGGCGCGGAGCTGACCGGCCCCGGCTGGGCGCCGGACAACGTGGACCGCCCGTACGGCGCGCCGGCCTCGGCGCTGAGCGCCCTGGAGAACCGCATCCGGGTGACGCTCCACCCCGGGCCGCGTCGCGGCGCCGCCGCGCTCGTCGAACTCGACCCGCCATTCGACGGTTACACGGTCCGCAGCACGGTGGTCACCGGGGCGCCGCGCTCCCGCACGCGCATTCGGGTCACCCGGCAGGACCGCACGCTGGTCCTCACGGGGGCGATCTCCGCGACGAGTCGCGGCTGGACGACGTGGCTGATGGTACGGGAGCCGGCGGTGTTCGCCGTCGGCCTGCTCCGCCGCCTCCTCGAGGCACGGGGGGTGACGGTGGACGGCTTCACGCGCTCGGTCGTGGACGACGACCCGGACCGTGCCCGGCAGGTCCTCGCCCTCGCGCGTGGCGAGACGGCCGAACCGCCGCCCGGCGCGATCGCGATGCGCCGTTCGGCGCCGCTGGACGACATCGTGACGATGATCAACCATCGCAGCCACAACCTCTCCGCCGAACTGACGCTCCGCACCATCGGGCGGGTGGCCGGCGACGCCGGGACCTTCGCGAACGGCGCGCTGCTCGTCCGGCGCTTCCTCACGGAGGAGGTCGGCATCCCCCGCGACGCGGTGCGGGTGGCCGACGGCTCCGGGCTCTCGGTCCTCGACGAGGCCACACCGCGGGCGCTGGTGCGGCTGCTGGCGTGGATGCGCGCGGCGCCGGAGGGGCCGGATTTCGTGCGGTCGCTGCCGGAGGTCGGGACGGGGATGACGCGGCGGATGACGAACACGGCCGCCAGCGGCCGCCTGCGCGCCAAGACGGGCACGCTAACCGGCGTCTCGGCGCTCTCGGGCTACATCACGACGGAGGACGGCGAGCAACTGGTCTTCGCGCTGGTGGTGAACCGCGCGGGCTCCGTGCTCCGGGCGCGCGAGGTGCAGGACAGCATCGGCGCGCGCCTCGCGCGGCTGCGGCGCAGCGTCGGGACCGACTAGCCCGCGAGCCCGGGGATCCCGTCGCGCCCCTTCGCCGCCCGCACGGCCCGCTCCACCGCCATCTCCACGGCGTGCCGCGCCATCTGCTCGACCTGGATCGGCTGCGCCTCAACGCTCCCCGCCGAGCACGCGAAGACGACGTCGCCGTCGAACGCGGACCCGACCGGCACAATGCGGCGGGCGAGCGCGTCACCGCCAGCGCGCGCCACGCCTCCCAGCTGCACGCGGCCGAGGGCGGCGTTCGTCGCCACCACCACGAGCGTCGTGTGGTGCCCGGCCGAGGTGCGGTACGGCGGCGAGAGCGCCCCAGCCGTCAAACCGCCCTTGGCGAGGTACGCCGCGGCATTCACGAAGCCGCCCGCCTCGGTGCGCGCCCCGGCGATGATCGTCCCGGACGCGTCCGTGACATCGCCGAAGGCGTTGACCACGGCAAGCGCGCCCACGGCCACGTCACCGCTGCGCGCCGACCAGGAGCCGACACCACCCTTCATCGCCGCCTTCGCCCCGACCGCCTTCCCGACCGTCGCTCCCGTTCCCGCGCCGACGGAACCCTCCGCGACGAACGTCTGCGCCGCGGCGCAGGCCTGCATCCCCATCTCGGGCGTCGGCCGCGCATCGAACAGCCCGCACGGCATCAGGTCGAAGATGACGGCGGCCGGGACGATGGGGATGACGCCGGGGCCGACGGCGAAGCCGCGCCGCCGCGACTCGAGCCAGCGCATCACACCGTCCGCGGCGGCCAGCCCGTAGGCCGACCCCCCGGCCAGCACGATCGCGTCCACGCGGCCGGCGAGCGCATCCGGTCGGCAGGTGTCCAACTCGCGGGATCCGGTGGCGCGTCCCTTCACGTGCGCGACGCACGGCATGCCGCCCTCGGGGCCCAGCACGACCGTGCACCCGGTGCCGCCTGGCTCGTCGGTCGCGTGGCCGACCAGGAGCCCGAGCACGTCGGTGATGGAAGGGTTCACGATGTCCGGACCGGCAGGTTCGCGGGCTCGGGGACGCCCTGTTCCTCGCGGCACTTCCGGCAAAGCCGGATCCCGCGCGTGTCGCAGATGAGACAGATGAACGTGCCGCACCCATCGCAGGGGTACCCCTCCGACGCGCGCTCCTCGTTGCCGCAGGACCGGCAGATCATCATGTCGCGCTCGCCCATGGCTCCTCCCTAGGCCACCAGGTGCGGGGTCCGGCGGATGAGGGCGGCGGCGGCATCCGCTTGCTCGGGTCCGAACTGCGTGCCGCGTCCCGCGACCAGCTCGGCGGCGATGGCCTCGGCATCCATCGCCGGCCGCCACGGCCGCGGCAGGCTCATCGCGGCGACGGCCGCCGCCGTGCCCAGCGCGCGGGCGAGCGGGGGGATCTCCTCGCCGCCGATCCCGCCAGGGTAGCCCTGCCCGTCGTGACGCTCGTGGTGCGCCGCGATCGCCGCGACGATCGCCCGATCCGCGCCGAGCCGCTCGACCCACCGTGCGCCCAGCGTCGGATGCACGCGGATCAGGTGCTGCGACGTGCGCTCGAGCGGGCCGTCGGCATGCTGCTCGGTGACCGGCACCGCGAGCATCCCCACGTCGTGGATGCGCGCGGCGAGCGCCAGGCGCTCGGCGTCGAGCCCCAGCGGCTGGGCCAGGGCGACCGCCAGCCGGGCAGTGCGGGCCGAAAAGCCGGCCCGGTAA
>CAYLJK010000139.1:0-6602 GCA_964383975.1 uncultured Gemmatimonadales bacterium
ACCGTGCGGACGCCCGGTGAGCGGGCCCGAGGGCCTCCTTCAGCAGGCGCACGCGCTGCACCCACGCGGGCATCGGCCGCTCGCGGACCAGGCCGCGCAGGGCCGTCAGTTCCAGGTGCGTGTGGGTGTTCACGAGACCGGGGGCGAGGATCGCGTCGCCGAGGTCGCGCGCGGAAACGCCGTCCGGCGCCGGCACGGCCGCGTCGGGTCCGACGGCGGCGATGCGCCCGTCGGCGCCGATGAGGAGGGCGCCGTCCGTGAGCGGCGGCCCGTCGAGGGTGACGACCCAGCGGGCGCGCAGCCGCACCGCGCTCACGCTGTCAGGTCCGGGGTCGTGCGGGCGCCGGCACGGTGACCACGCCGGTCTGGGCATCGAGGAGGGCCTGCGCGCCGGAGGGGCGCGACCAGTCTCCGGGGGAAGGGCGTCGCTCGTAGACCTCGCGCATGAACGCCGCCCACGCGGGCGCCGCGAGGCGTCCGCCCTGCGCACCCGGCTTGATGTTGCGGGGCGTGTCGAAGCCCATCCAGACGCCGGCCACGAGTTCCCTGGTGAACCCGATGAACCAGACGTCGGTGTAGTCGTTGGTGGTGCCGGTCTTCCCGCCCGCCGGGACGGTGAACCCCGCACCACGCACCGCGCTGTACGCCGTGCCCGAGCGAACGACGTCGCGCAGCATCTCGTTGACCACGAATGCCTGGTCGGCGTTCATCACGCGCTCACGGCGCGGCGCGGGCTGCCAGAGCACGGTGCCGTCCGCGTCCTCGACGCGGCGGATGCCGATCGGCGCGGCGCGCACGCCGAGCGTCGCCGGCGCGGTGAACGCCGCGACCATCTGGAGCGGGAGCACCTCGGCGGAGCCGATGAAGATCGAGGGCACGGGAGGGATCGGCGTGGTGATCCCGTGGCGGCGGGCCTCCTCGATGACCGGCTCGACGCCGATCTCGAGGCCGAGGCGGATGGCGACGAGGTTGATGGACGCGGCGAGCGCGCGGCGCATCGTGGTGAGGCCGCGGAAGGAGTCCACCTCGAAGTTGGACGGTTCCCAGACCGTGCCGTCGGCCATCGGCAGGGAGATGGGCGCGTCCTCGAGCACCTCGTTGGGCGAGTGGCCGGCGCGGATGGCCGCCGAGTACACGAACAGTTTGAAGGTGGAGCCCGGCTGCCGGAGCGCCTGCGTGGCGCGGTTGAACTTGGAGTCGTCGAAGTCGCGGCCGCCCACCATGGCCCGGATCTCGCCCGTCTCGGCGTCCATGGCGATGAACGCCCCTTGGAGGTACGGGGCCGCGCCGTTACGCGGCGCGTCGGCCTCGTCGGTGCGGCTGGAGACGTACTGCGCGTACGTGCGGTGCGGGAAGCGGCCGTACGTGTCGTTCTCGATGGCCTCCAGCTGCGCCTCCAGGGCGCGCTCGGCGGCCTGCTGCATGTCGATGTCGAGCGTGGTGTGGATGCGCAGGCCCTTCTCGTAGAGGTCGCGGCCGAAGCGCGCGTCCAGGGTCTGGCGCAGCCACTCCACGAAGTACGGCGCGACGTCGCCGTAGTCCTGGCGCGGCGAGAGCCCCAGCGGGTACGCCTTGGCCTCCTCGGCCTCCCGGTCGCGGATGTAGCCCTGCCGGCGCATCTGCTCGAGGACGAGATTGCGGCGGCGCACCGCGAGTGCCGGGTGGCGCCGCGGGTTGTACGCGGAAGGGCGCTGCGGGAGCGCGGCGAGCAGGGCGGCCTCGGGGAGGTTGAGGTCGCGCGCCGACTTGCCGAAGTAGCGCATCGCGGCCGCCTCGACCCCATAGGCGCCGGCGCCGAGGTTGATCTGGTTCAGGTACAGCTCGAGGATGCGGTCCTTCGGGTAGGTGGCCTCAAGCTCCCGCGCGACCCAGACCTCGCGGAGCTTGCGGCTGAGCTTCTTCTCGCGGGTGATGCGGTCGGGGAAGACGTTGCGCGCCAGCTGCATCGTGATGGTCGAGAAGCCCTGCTCCCACGACATCGCGAACAGGTTCGCGCGGAGCGCACCGGCGACGCGGCCGTAGTCGATGCCGCGGTGCTGGTAGAAGCGCTTGTCCTCGATCGCGACGAACGCCTGCCGCAGGTGGCGCGGCATGTCCTCCAGGCGGATGAGCGTGCGGCGCTCAAGGCCCAGCTCGGTGATGAGCCGGCCGTCGGCCGCGTACACCTTGGAGGTCTGCTGCGGGCGGTAGTCGTCGAGGACGGCGATAGACGGGCACTGGTTGCCGGCGCAGACGCGCGTCCAGCTCCCCCAGGCGATGCCGGCCGCGAAGCCGCTCGCGAGGAGGAGGACAGAGACGGTGCGCCGGGCGCGCTCCGGGGAGAACCAGCGCCGCACGCGGCCCGGCGGTCGGCGATCGGGCATCGTCCCGCAACTTAGGCGCTCGCCGCGCTGCTTGCCAGCACGACCACGGCCCCGCTACGTTCGGCGCCATGGCCGCATTCCCGCCGCTCAACGAGCAGATGGACGCGATCCGCCGCGGCACCGCGGAGATCGTGCCGGAGGACGCGCTCGTCCGGAAGCTCGAGCGGTCGCTGCGGACCGGCGAGCCGCTCGTGGTCAAGCAGGGCTTCGACCCGACGCGGCCGCACCTGCACATCGGTTACATGGTCTCGATCCGCAAGCTGCGGACCTTTCAGGAGCTGGGGCACCGCGTGGTGTTCCTCATCGGCGACTTCACCGCACTGGTCGGCGATCCCAGCGGGCGCAGCGAGGCGCGACCGCGGCTCACCGAGGCGGACGTCGCCCGCAACGCCGCGACCTACCGCGAGCAGATCTTCCGCGTGCTCGACCCCACGCGCACCGTCATCGAGCGGAACAGCCGCTGGCTGGGCGCGCTGACGTCGTCCGAGCTGCTCGCCCTCGCGTCGCAGTACACGGTGGCGCGGATGCTGGAGCGGGACGATTTCGAGCAGCGAATCGAGGCCGGCAATCCGATCGCCATCTCCGAGTTCCTCTACCCGCTGCTCCAGGGCTACGACTCGGTGGCGCTGAAGGCCGACGTGGAGCTGGGAGGCACCGACCAGAAGTTCAACCTCCTCATCGGCCGCACGCTGATGGAGCGCCATGGCCTCGAGCCGCAGGTCGCGGTGGTGATGCCGCTGCTGCGCGGGACGGACGGCGAGCGGAAGATGTCGCAGTCGTTCGACAACTACATCGGCATCACCGAAGCACCCGAGCAGCAGTTCGGCAAGGCGATGTCCATCCCCGACGCGCTGCTACCGGAGTGGACCTCGCTCCTCTCCACGGCCACCGTGGCCGAGCTCCCGGGGGCGCTGGAGCGGTGCCGGACGGAGCCGTACCGGGCCAAGCGCTGGCTCGCGCGTGACCTGGTCGCGCAGTTCCACGGCGCCGCCGCGGCCGAGGCGGCCGAGGCGCACTTCGACCGGCTGTTTCGGGAGAAGGGCGTGCCGGCGGAGCGCCCGGGCTTCGTCCGCGCCCCGGGAAAGCTGACGGCCGTTCTCAAGGGGATCGGCTTTGCGCCCTCCGCGTCCGAGGCGCGGCGCATGATCCGGCAGGGCGCGGTGCAGCTGGACGGCGTCAAGGTCGAGGACCCCGACACGCTGCTCGAGCCGGGGCGCTACGTCCTGCGGTACGGGAAGCTGAAGTTCGCGGACCTGACGATCAGCTGACCAAGCTGTCGAGCACGTCCACCACCTTCTCCATCTCGGCCGGCGTGTTGTAGCAGTGGGGCGAGAGCCGGATGGCCCCCTCGCGCAGCACGCACACCACCCCCGCCTCCCGCAGCCGCCGGAACGCCCCCACCGGGTCGGGCGGCGCGACACAGACGATGGCGGTGCGGTGCCCGTCCCGCGGCGAGGTGATGCGGACACCGTTCGCGTCCGCCCAGGCGAGCAGCGGGTCCGCCAACTGCCGCGTGTACGCGGACACGGCGGCGATGCCGATCTCCTCCAGCAGGCCGAGCGACACCGTCATCCCCAGCAGGTCCTGGAACGCGACCGTTCCGACCTCGAAGCGCCGGGCATCGGCGCGCAGGCGGTCGGCGTAGCGGACGAGGTTCGTGTAGTCGTCGGTCCCCTCGAAAGAAAGCCATCCCACCATGGGCGGGCGCAGGGCCGCGACGCGGTCGCGGCGCACGTAGCAGAACCCCGACCCCCAGGGAGAGAGCAGCCACTTCTGCGCGCCGGTGGCCAGGATGTCCACCGGCACCGCCCGAACGTCGCACGGCACCTGACCGAGGCCCTGGATCGCGTCCACGACGAGCCACGCGCCCTGCGCCCGGCACGCCGCGGAGAGCCGCGCCAGGTCGGCCCGGAACCCGTTCGCGAACTGCACCAGCGACACTGTGAGCACCCGGACCCGCGGATCCCCCAGCCGCTCGACGAGCGCGTCCTCGTCGGGGAACCCCTCGGCGGTGACGGGAAGGCGCTCCACCACCACGCCGCGGTCGCGAAGCATCAGCCACGGATAGACGTTCGCGGGGAACTCGCGGTCGCTGAGGAGCACGATGTCGCCGGCCTCGAGCGGCAGCGCACCGGCGGCGAGCGCGATCCCAGTCGAGGTGTTGGGCACGAGCGCGATCTCGTCGGCGCCGGCGCCGATGAGCCGCGCCGCTGCGGCGCGTGCCTCGGCGAGCCCCTCCTGGAGCGTGCGGTCGGTGAGCTGGTGCGGCGCCGTCCGGCGGGACGTGAACGCGTCGAGGGCGAGCCGGGTGCGCTCCGGGATCGGGCCGATGGAGGCGTTGTTGAGGTACGTGGTGGCGGCGGTCCACGGGAATTCGCGCTCGCGCAGCGCGCGGACGACGGAGCGCAGATCGGTGGCGGGCGCGGCGATGGTCACGGCCGGGTTGGCGTCGGCATGGGAATGGAAGCAACGTTAACGCGCCCTGCGACGGAGCGGCAAGCGATGGAGAGCGGTCCGCGGTTCGCCCTCGTGCTGGGCGGCGGCGCCATGCGCGGGCTCGCGCACGTCGGCGCGCTGCGCGCGCTCGAGGAGCGGGGCTGGAGCCCCGCCGAGGTCCTCGGCACGAGCATCGGGGCCCTGGTGGGGGCGGCGTGGGCGGCGGGGTTCTCGCCCCGCGAGCTGGAGGAGATGGTCCACGGGATGCGGCGCCGGGACGTCTTCGTCCTCGCGCGCGGCGACGTCGCGCTGCATCGCCTGCGCGCACCCGCGCTGTACCGTGCCGAACCGCTGGAGCTGCTGCTGCGGGGCGTCCTCGGCGACGCGACGTTCCGGGAGCTGCCGCGGCGGCTCATCGTGGCCGCGGTGGAAATCAACAGCGGCCAGCAGGTGTACTTCGGCCTCCCCGGCCTCGACGACGTCCCGGTGGCCGACGCGGTCTTCGCCTCCTGCGCCCTCCCCGGGTTCTTCCCGCCGCGCGACATCGGCGGCCAGTCCTATGTGGACGGCTCCCTCGCCGACCACCTGCCGGTGCACCTCGCGGCATCGCGGGGACACGCCTGCGTGGTGGCGGTGGACGTCGGCGCGCGCGACGTGCTGCGGGCGGACGTCCCCGCGGCGGGCTTCGCCGCCGTGTACGCCCGCGCCGCGGAAATCGTCTTCGAGCGGGCGAACAGCTGGCACCTGGCGTCGTGGACCCGGCCGCCGCTGCTGCTCGTCCGGCCGGCGGTGGAGCACGTCCCGATGTTCGGCTTCCGCCAGGGTCCCGCACTGATCGCGGCCGGCCACCGCGCGATGCACGAGGCCCTCGATCGCGGTGGCGACGCCGTGCGGACGGCGGAGGGCGGCGTCCACCCGCGGCGCCTGATGCAGGTCCGCGTCGCGCGGGAGCGGTGCACGGGATGCGGGGTCTGCGCCGCGCTCGGACCGCCGGGCATGTTCCGGATGGACGCCGAGGGGAAGGCCGTGGTCGCGCACGGCCTGGTGGAGTGGTCGCCGCTCGACGGCGGCTACCTCCGCCAGTGCCCGACGCTCGCCATCATGGCGCGGCCGGCGGGGGAGCGAACTTCCAGAGGCGGTGCGTCCACAGGTACTGCTCCGGCAGCCATCTGACCAGCGCCTCGAGGCGGGCGCGATAGGCGTCCGCGACGCGCTGGATGACCGTCTCGGTCCCTCCCGCGCGGTCCACCTCCAACTCCTCGGCCACCAGGCGGTAGCCGCCGTCCGGCTCCGCCAGGAGCGCGCCGAAGACCACAGGGGCGCCGGTCTCGGCCGCGAATAGCCCCGGCCCCACGGGCGTCTTGGTCGGCCTGCCGAAGAACGGGGACCAGATGTTGCTGCGCAGCGCTCCCTGGTCGGCCACGAGCGCGACCGTGCCGTTGGCGCGCAGCACACCGGGGACGGTGCGGCGCGCCTCGGGGAACGGCACACTGGTGATTCCGAGCCGGACGCGGACCCGCTCCGCATAGCGGGCCACGTAGCGGTTCGCCGCCGGCTTCACCACCGCCGCCAGCGACACGCCCTGCGACGCCACGTACGCGCCCCCCAGCTCCCAGTTGCCGATGTGGCCGGTGAGGATGAGGCAGCCGCGTCCCCGGTCGAGGCACCGGTGGACCAGGTCCATCGCCTCGGTCCCGCGGACGTACGGAACGACGGCCGACGGCCCGGTGGCGGAGAGCCGGAGGCTGTCCACCATCATCCGCCCGAAGTGCATGTAGACGCCGCGCGCGATCCGCGCGCGCG
>CAYLJK010000140.1:0-3390 GCA_964383975.1 uncultured Gemmatimonadales bacterium
GAGCACAACATCCAGGGGATCGGCGACAAGCACATCCCGCTCATCCACAACGTCATGCAGACCGACGTCGTGGTCGCGATCTCCGACCGGGCGACCGACCAGCTCGGCGTGCTCTTCAACAGCGCGCCGGGATGGGCGTTCCTGCGCCGGCGCGGCGTGCCGGAGCCGGTCGTGGAGGCCCTGCCCTCGTTCGGGCTCTCCAGCATCTGCAACGTGCTGGCGGCCGTCCGCACGGCGAAGACCCTCGGCCTCGGCCCGCAGGACGTGCTCGTCACCGTGGCGACAGACGGGGCCGCGTTGTACCGCACCGAGCGCGAGAAGGCGCTCGCCAGACACTTCGGCGGACGGTTCGACGAGGCCGCGGCCGCCGCGACGTTCGCGCGCCACGTCCTCGAGCCGGCGTCGGAGCACGTCCTGGTGACGGGCGAGCAGGACCGGCGCCGCATCTTCAACCTCGGCTACTACACCTGGGTCGAGCAGCAGGGCGTGTCGCTCGCCGACTTCACGGCCCGGCGCGACCAGGCGTTCTGGCGCGGTCTGCGCGACGCGCTCCCCGCCTGGGATGCGCTGATCGCCGACTTCAACGGCCGCACCGGCCTCGCGTGAAGACCGCGGCATCGCAGCTGATCTGCGCGGCGTGCGGCTGGACGGCACCGCCACCCGAGGAGGTCCGCTACCCCTTCCGGTGCCCGAAGGCGAGGCGCGGGGACATGGACCACCTCGTCACCCGGACGCTCGACGCGTTCCGCATCGAGTGGCAGCGCGGGGACGACCCCAACCCGTTCATTCGCCATCGGGAGCTGTTCCACGCGTGGCACCTGGCCCGGCGGCGCGGTCTCACCGACGAGGCGTACGTGGACCTCGTGCGCCAGCTCGACGCTGCCATCGCGCGGGTGGACGGCCGCGGATTCCGCACGACGCCGTTCGGGACGCAGGCCGCCCTGGGGCAACGGCTCGGGCTCGAGGTCCGGGTCAAGGACGAGACGGGCAACGTCTCGGGCTCGCACAAGGCGCGGCACCTGATGGCCATCCTGCTCTACCTGCACGTGGTGGAGCGGCGCGAGCGGCCGCCGCTGGCCATCGCCAGCTGCGGCAACGCGGCCCTGGCGGCCGCCGTGCTCGCGCGCGCGGTGGACCGCCGGCTCCAGGTGTTCGTACCGACCGACGCGGCGCCGGCGGTCCTGGAGCGGCTGCGCCGCCTCGGCGCGGAGGTCGCCGTGTGCCCGCGGCAGGGGGGAGTGACCGGCGACCCGTGCGTGCACCGCTTCCACGAGGCACTGGCGGCGGGCGCGTTGCCGTTCTGCTGCCAGGGGACCGAGAACGGGCTCACGATCGAGGGCGGCGAGACGCTGGCGTACGAGATGACCGCGCAACTGGGGACGGCCGAGCTGGACCATGTCGTGCTCCAGGTCGGCGGCGGCGCGATGGCGAGCGCCGTGATCCAGGGGCTCCGGTTCCTGCACCGGGCCGGGATCCTGTCGCAGCTGCCCCGGTTCCACGCCGTGCAGACGTTGGGGGCCTGGCCGCTGAAGCGCGCCTGGGACCGCGTGCAGGAGCAGCTGCGGACCCTGGGCGAGCTGGACGTCCTCGAGCGCGCGACGAAGCGGCGTTCGGAGTTCATGTGGCCGTGGGAGGAGACGCCGCGCAGCGTCGCCTCCGGAATCCTGGACGACGAGACGTACGACTGGCTCGCCGTCGTGAAGGGGATGCTCGCCAGCGGCGGCGCGCCGGTCGTGGTGGACGAGGCGACGCTCCGGGAGGCGAACGCGCTGGCCCGCGAGACGACCGGCATCAACGTCTGCCACACGGGGTCCGCCGGGCTCGCGGGGGTGCTGCGGCTGCGGCGGGACGGCGTCATCGGGGAGGGCGCGCGGGTCGCGGTGATCTTCTCCGGGGTGGAACGGCGGGAGGCGTGAGGGGACGATGAGCGCACGGTATCCGAAGGGCCTGTTCTTCCTCTTCGCGACCGAGATGTGGGAGCGCTTCAGCTTCTACGGCATCTCGGCGGTGCTGGTGCTCTACCTCACGACGGGGCTGGGGCTTCCCGACGCGCAGGCGGCGCTCACGTCGGGCGCCTACATGGCCTTCACCTTCATGAGCCCCATCCTCGGCGGACTGGTCGCGGACCGCATCCTCGGCCTGCGCTACTCCGTCACGCTGGGCGGCCTGCTCATCCTGCTCGGCAACCTCACGCTCGCGTGGCGCGAGGAGCTGCGGTTCGTCTTCGCGGGCCTCGCGCTCGTCGCGCTCGGGACCGGCTACCTCAAGGCTACCGTCTCGGTGATGGTGGGCAAGCTCTACGCCGAGGGGGACCCGCATCGGGACAGCGGCTACACCCTCTTCTACATGGGGATCAACCTCGGCGCGCTCCTCGCCGGCCTGTTGATGGCGTGGGTGGCGCGCGAGTGGGGATGGCACAACTGCTTCTACCTGTCCTCGGCGGGAATGGCCCTCGGCCTCATCGCCTTCCAGACGGGCTACCGGCACTACAACAACGCGGCCGACGGGTTCAGCCGCGAGGCGCTGCTGCGACGGCGGGCCGCGCTCCCCAACGTCGCCTGGCTCGCGCTCGGCACGGCGGTGCTGGGCGCCGTGATGGTCCACCTGTTCCGCCATCCCGGCCAGACGAAGCTCGTCATCACCTGGCTCTCGCTCGGCATCATCCTCGGGATCCTCGGCCTGGCCCTGACGCGCCGCGAGCGCGCCGAGCGGAACGCGATTCTCGCCATCCTCATCATCATCGTCGCCGCGATCTGCTTCCAGGCGTTCTTCAAACAGCTCTACAACGCGCTGCCGTTGTTCGTGGACCGGGACATCGAGAAGCAGCTGTTCGGCGTGCCGCTGGAGGCCTCGTTCTTCGCCCTGGTCCCCAACTCGCTCGCAGTCATCACGCTGGCCGGCGCCTTCACCTGGCTCTGGGCCCGGCTCGCGGACGCGGGGCGGAACCCCTCCATCCCGGCCAAGATCGTGATCGCCCTGTGTTTCGCCGTGGCGAGCGCGGCACTGCTCGCCTGGCTCGCGCACGGTGTCGCCGCGACCGGCGTGCGCGCCTCCGCGTGGTGGGTGGTCCTCGCGATCGTCGTGCTCACGCTCGGGGAGCTGAACATCCTGCCGATGGGCCTCTCGGCCATGAGCGCGCTCGCGCCGAAGCGCTTCGCCTCGTTCCTGATGGGGTCGTGGTTCCTGTGCAACTCGCTGGGCGGGTACTTCTCGGGGTTCTTCACCAGCCTCGCGGCCGTGGACCGCGAGCGCGTGGGCGACGTGGCCCACACGGCATCGGTGTACAGCCGCCTCTTCGCGACCGGCGCGATCGGCCTGGCGGTAGTAGCCGTGGTGATG
Organism: uncultured Gemmatimonadales bacterium; assembly: GCA_964383975.1. GTDB lineage: Bacteria > Gemmatimonadota > Gemmatimonadetes > Gemmatimonadales > JACORV01 > DASXPG01. Next base: position 3,340 of record CAYLJK010000140.1, read on the forward strand.
GCGACCGTCGCGCCGTTCCTGAAGCGGCTGATGAGCCCGGACGCCAGGTAG
>CAYLJK010000140.1:3490-6598 GCA_964383975.1 uncultured Gemmatimonadales bacterium
CCGCCTATCCCGCCCGCCTCGCTCTGCCCTCCCTCGCCAACCTGTTCACCACCTCGGCCGGATCCGCGAGGCGTGTCAGCAGCACCAGGGCCGCGATGATGAACGGCTTGTGCCCGGCCTGCCGGTAGGTGCCGAGGCGCGCGCGCTCGAACACCGCCCGGCTCACCTCCCCCGCGGGGCAGGAGACGCCGGACACGTCCGCGGGGAGGCAGTGGAGATAGTGGGCGCTGCCGTCCTTCGTGGCGCGCATCATCGCCTCGTTGCACTCCCAGCTCCGGTGCCGCGCGTTGGTCGCGAGGGCCTCGCGCTCCAGCTCCACGAGCTTCTCCCGCTCCCCTGCCCGGAGTAGCCGGGTCCGCTCGCGCATCACGGCCGCCGGCGCCCAGCTCTTGGGGTACACCACGTCGGCGCCCTCGAACGCCGCCGCCATCGCATCGGTCACGGTGAAGGACCCACCGCTCGCCGCCGCGAAGCGCCGCGCCTCGGCGAAGGTGTCGTCCACGAGGTCGTAGCCCGGGGGATGCGCCAGCACCACATCCATCCCGAACCGGGTCATCAGGGTGATGACGCCCTGCGGCACCGACAGCGGCTTGCCGTAGCTCGGCGAGTACGCCCAGCTCATGGCGAGGCGTTTCCCCTTCAGGTTCTCGAGGCCGCCGAACAGCTCCACGAGGTGCGCCAGGTCGGCGAGGCTCTGGGTGGGGTGGTCGAGGTCCGACTGGAGGTTGAGCACCGCGGGTCGCTGCAGCAGCACGCCCTCGCGGAAGCCCTCCTCCAGCGCCGCCGCGACCTCGGCCTGGTAGCGGTGGCCCTCGCCGAGGAACATGTCGTCGCGGATGCCGATGACCTCGGTGAGGAAGCCGATCATCGTCGCCGTCTCGCGCACCGTCTCGCCGTGCGCGATCTGCGATGTGGACTCGACCAGCTCCTCCGTCATCAGCCCCAGCAGGTTGCATGCCGCGCGGAACGCGTACCGGGTGCGGGTCGAGTGGTCCCGGAAGATCGAGAGGCCGAGCCCGGTCTCGAAGACCCGGCACGAGACGCCGGCCCGCGCCAGGTCGCCGAGGGCCTCCGCCGTGTCGAGCACCGCGCGGAGCGTGGCGTCGTCGTGCTGCCACGTGAGCAGGAAGTCGCTGTTCCAGAGCCGGTTCATCGCGCCGCCTCCAGCCAGCAGCGGGGGAACGCCGCGTAGAACCGCGCGGCGAGCGTGAGGTCCTGCACGGGACACTGGTCGTCGGGGGTGTGGGCCCAGATCTCGTCGCTCGGCCCGAAGCCGATCGTCGGCACGCCGAACATCCCGGCGGTCGCGATGCCGTTGGTGCTGAACCCCCACTTCCCGATTACCGGCGCGCGGCCGAGCGCCTGGGCGGCGGCGGCCACCCCGGCCCGCACCGCGGCATGGTCCTCGGGGAAGAGCCACGTCGGGTAGTACTTCTTCGTCGGATAGACGAGCCCGGTGTACGACGGCACCGCGTAGTCGAGCACCGTGACCGACGCGCCCGCCTTCCGGACGCTCTCCAGCGCCTCGATCTGCCGCACCGCACCCTCCCACGTCTCGCCGTGCGTGAGCCGCCGGTCCACGTGGATGGTCGCGCTGTCCGCCACCGCGCACAGCGACGGCGAGGTGGAGCGGATGGCGCTGATAGTGCACGAGCCCTTGCCGAGGAACGGATCGGCGGTGGCCGCCAGCCGCTCGTTCAGCTGCTCGATCTCGCTGATGATGGGGGCCATCCGATACACCGCGTTCACCCCCCGCTCCGGCGCCGAGCCGTGGGCGCTGCGGCCCTGCGTGCGCACCTCGATCTCCATCCGTCCGCGATGGCCCCGGTACACGCCGAGCTTCGTCGGCTCGGTGATGACGACGACGGCGGGCTGGAGAACGCCCTCGCGCACGATGTACTGCCAGCAGAGCCCGTCGCAGTCCTCCTCCATCACCGTGCCGGTGACCCAGAGCTGGACGCCGTCGAGGAGCCCCAACTCCTTCGCGATGCGCGCCCCGTACACGGCGGCCGCCATCCCGCCCTCCATGTCGCCCGCGCCGCGGCCGTACACGATGCCGTCACGGAGCTCGCCCTGATACGGATCGCGGGTCCAGGTCGAGGGATCCCCCACGCCCACCGTGTCGAGATGCGCGTCGAGCGCCACCACCACGGGACCGCTTCCCACCCGCCCGAGGACGTTCCCCATCCCGTCCACCTTCACCTCGTCGAAACCGCACGCGTCCATCTCCGCCCGCGCGCGGGCCACGACCTCCCGCTCCTGCGCGCTCTCGGACGGGATGGCGATCATGTCACGGAGGAACCGCACCATCTCCGGCGTGTAGCGCTCGGCGAGGCGCGCGATGTCGGCGGTTGGCAACGTGGTCATGTCCCCACCATGAGGGCGATGTAGTTGACTTCGTCCGGCGCGAGCACCGCGGCACGCAGCCGGTGCAGCGACCGGGCCGGTTCGTCGTCCGGCGGCGGCGCGTCGGCGGCCACGCGTACCTCCCGCCCGCCGAACCGGCCGGTGACGGCGTCGGGCTCGACAAGCACCGCGTCGCGCGGCGCGTCCGCCAGCCAGCGCGTGCGGTCGGTGAACACCCGGGGCTTGAGGCGGTAGGGACCGCCGTCCTCGGGGCAGAAGACGTCGCAGTTCCCGCAGTCGTTGCAGAGGTCCGGCACGTTGACGAACTGCCGCGGCTGCTCCACGGCGAGGGCGACAGCGAAGTTGGCGTCGTTGGGGCAGACCGCCACGCACTTGTCGCAGGAGACGCAGTCGAAGAAGCGGAGCGTGCGCCCGATCTTCCGCGGCACCCGCATCGTCCGCTCCGCGCGATACCGGGGATCCCGCGTCATGCGCTGAACGTACGTCTCGGCGCCGCGCACCAGCGCGACGTCCTCGCTCTCCCCCTCTCGTACCGCTCGCCTCTCCCCGCCGCGCACGAACGCCGCGATGTCCGTCACCCCTGCCTCATCCATCCTTCGCCGCAACTCCTCGAAGTAGCCAAAGGGCCTGCCGTACCCGCCCGGCTTCAGCAGGTCCGTGCACACCGTCACCGGCACCAGCCCGAGGGCCACCGCGTCCGGGAAGTTCGCCCGCTCGATCCCCGCCGAGAACGAGATGGGG
>CAYLJK010000141.1:0-6594 GCA_964383975.1 uncultured Gemmatimonadales bacterium
TGGACCGCGACGGCCGGCGGTTCCGGGACCTGGGCCTCGCCGCTGCGCGCTACTCCGAGGAGCGCTGGCTGGAGCGGCTCGCCGCGGAGCCGCTGCTACTGCGCATGCCGCTGGTCCGCTGGCAGCAGCGGCTCACCATCGGGCCCGCGGCGGCCAGGTGGAAGGCGTGGGTGGCCGAGGCGGCCGCCGGAACGCGGGAGGCATGATGGCGGGATTCGTCGGGCTCTCCAAGGTGGGACAGATCAGCATCCGCGTGCGCGACGTGGACCGGGCCACGGCGTTGTACCGGGACGTGCTCGGCCTGAAGTTCGTCTTCGCGTTCCCCGGGATGGCGTTCTTCGATGCCGCCGGGACGTGGCTCTACCTGACCGACCAGGTCGAACCCGAGTTCGACCACCCCTCGTCGATCCTCTACTTCGACGTGGAGGACATCCTGGCGGCGCATGCGGCGCTGGTGGAGCGCGGCGTCCGCTTCCGGACCGCGCCGCACCGCGTGCACCGCGAGCCGACGCGGGAGCTGTGGCTGGCGGACTTCGAGGACGGCGAGGACAACCTCTTCGCCCTCAGGGAATGGAAGGCGGTCGCCTGACCTGAAGGGCGCGTCAGCTCCGGCGGAGGGGCGGGGCGCATTCTGAGGCTCCGCCCCGCGTCGTTTTCGGTTATTCCCCCCGGTGCGCCGCTCCCTACCGTGCGGCCATGCTGGCGCGCGTGGCCTCGGCGGCCGTCCTCGGCATTGACGCCTACGTGGTGGAGGTGGAGGCGGACATCGCCTTCGGCCTCCCTTCGTTCGCCACCGTCGGGTTGCCGCAGGGAGCGGTGAAGGAGGGGCGCGAGCGGGTCAATGCGGCGATCCAGAACGCCGGTTACGAGTTCCCGCTCCGCCGCATCACCGTCAACCTGGCCCCGGCGGACACGCCCAAGAGCGGCTCGGCGTTCGACCTCCCGATCGCCCTCGGCATCCTGGCCGCGACAGGGCAGGCGAACCTCGATCAGGCGAACGGCTGGCTCGTTCTTGGCGAGCTGGGGCTCGACGGGGAGATCCGGCCGGTGCGCGGGGCGCTCTCCGTGGCCCTCGCCGCCCGGCAGACGGGGCTCCGGGGGCTGATCCTCCCTGCCGCGAACGTGCGCGAGGCGGCGGTGGTGGACGGGCTCGACGTGCGCGGCGCCGCCAGCCTGCGCGACGTGGTGCGCCACCTCGACGGCGGGCCGCCGCTCGCGCAGGGGAAGGTGGACGTGGCCTCCCTCTTCGCCGCGCGCTCGCGTGACGAGGTGGACTTCGCCGACGTCCGGGGCCAGCCGCAGGCCAAGCGCGCGCTCGAGGTCGCCGCCGCCGGCGGCCACAACGTCCTCATGGTGGGGCCGCCGGGGAGCGGGAAGACGATGCTCGCGCGCCGCCTCCCGACCATCCTGCCGGCGATGACGCTCGAGGAGGCGCTGGAGACCACCAAGATCCACTCGGTGGCGGGCCTCCTGCCGCCCGGGGAGTCGCTCATCGCCACCCGCCCGTTCCGCTCGCCCCACCACACCATCTCGGACGCCGGGCTCATCGGCGGCGGCTCCCATCCGCGGCCGGGCGAGGTCTCGCTCGCGCACCACGGCGTCCTGTTCCTCGACGAGCTGCCGGAGTTCCGCAAGAACGTGCTGGAGGGCCTGCGGCAGCCGATGGAGGACGGCGCCGTCACCCTGAGCCGCGCCGCCGTCTCCCTCAGCTACCCGTCGCGGTTCATGCTCGCCGCGGCGATGAACCCGTGCCCCTGCGGGCATCACGGGGACCCGCAACGCGCCTGCGTCTGTGGCCCCACCGTGGTCCAGCGCTACCTCGCGCGGCTGTCCGGCCCGCTCCTCGACCGGGTGGACCTGCACCTGGAGGTCCCCGCGGTGCGGTGGCGGGAGCTGTCCGACGGGCAGGCCGGCGAGCCCTCCGAGGCGATCCGCGCCCGCGTCGAGCGGGCCCGGCAGCGCCAGCTGGAGCGCTTCATGGGCCGGCGTGGCGTGTTCGCCAACGCGCACATGAGCGCCCGGGACGTCCGGGGCTGCTGCCGCCTCACCGAGGGGGCGGACGCGCTGCTCCGCACCGCCGTCACGCGCCTCGGCCTCTCGGCGCGGGCCTTCCACCGGGTCCTGAAGATCGCTCGGACGGTCGCCGACCTGGCTGGCGCGGCGGGGATCGAGCCGGCCCACGTCTCGGAGGCGATCCAGTACCGCACCCTCGACCGGGGAAACCGGGGCGGAGGGCAGGGTCTGGCGTAAATATGCACATTTACAATATGCTTTTATGCATGCGCACCACCATTGACATCCCGGACGCCCTGTTCCGGCAGGCGAAGCAGCAGGCCGCGCGGGAGGGGCTGACTCTGCGGGAGCTCGTGCTGCGCGCGCTTCGGACCCACCTGGGCAGGGCGGCCCGTGGGCCCTACCGGTTCCGCTGGCGGACGGAGAAGGGGAGGCAGCTGGTACCGGATGAGATCCTGCACAACCGCGTGGCGCTCTACGACTACCTGGACCGCGAGGCGTGATCGCCCTCGACACCAACGTCCTGGTGGCGGCGCGCCGGCGGGAAAGCCGCCACCATGCGGCGGCGCGACGCCTCCTGGCCGGCCTGGCCGGGGGGGCGACGCCGTGGGCGATCCCGTGGCCGTGTCTCTACGAGTTCCTTCGCGTGGTGACCCACCCCCGCGTCTTCCGGCCGCCGACCCCTCTCGGTGCCGCGCTCGACGACGTGCTGGCCCTCACGGAGGCGCCGGGTCTCTCGCTACTGGGGGCCGGTCCGTCGCATCCCGCTCATCTGGAGCGGCTGGCGCGGGCGGGTCAGGCGACCGGGAACCTCGTCTTCGACGTCCACGTCGCAGCGCTGTGCGTGGAGCACGGCGTCACCGAGCTGTGGACGCTGGACCGTGACTTCGCGCGCTTCCCCGGACTGCGCACCCGCGACCCCTTCGCCTGAGGAGGACCGCGCCATGCCCATCCTCACGCCCCACGGCCTGCGCCCGTCACTCTCCGAGCACCCGGCGTTTCTCCTGATGCTCGCCGAGACGCTGGATCGGTTCCACTGCACCCTCTGCGAGGTGCGTGAGGTCTACTGGATGAACCGCATGTGGCGCTCGCTCGCGTCCGACCGCGGGCTGGACGGGCGCGTGGCCCGGCTCGGCGTCTCGGTGCTGATGCTGACGGGCGCCGGCTACGGCGCAGCGCCGCCGAGCCGGGGGGAGCGGGAGCGGTGGGCGGAACGGGCGCGGCGGCGCATCCTCGCGGGCACGGGCCGCACCCTCGACGCGCTCGTGGTCTCGGTGCGATGGGCGGAAGGGGCGCTGACGGTCGCGACCGTGCCGGTGCAGTCCCTGCTGGCGCAGGTCGTCTCCGGCGACCCGAAGTGGGGGGACCTCATACCATGGGCCGAGGACCTGTGCCCCGTCATGGTCCCGGTCGTCTGCCACGCCGAGGCGGAGGCCGCGGCGTAGCGGCGCGTCACCGCTTTCGCGCCGTCAGCCCCATCACCTGCCCCTGGAACGCGACGGCGCCCGACATCGTCCTGCCGTCGGGGTCCAGGGTCCCCTCGAAGACCGCTTCGCCGTCCGGCGTGTCGATCACCATCACGATGCGCTGGCCGGTGATCGTCACGGTGCGGACGGTGGCGGAGGTGGAGCCCTGGGGCGTGACCGTCCCCGTGTACGAGGGGCCGCTGCGCTGGAGCGACATCTCGCCGGCGACCGTCATGCCGCCCGCATCAACGGTGAAGTCCCACTCGCCGGCCAGGTTCACGGTGGTGGCGGCGGCCGGTGCGGGCGCCGGGGCGGCGGCCGGTGCGGGCGCCGGGGCGGCGGCGGGAGCGGCGGCCGGCTGCGGCGCGGGCGGTGCCGGGGCGGGCTGTGCGGCGCATGCGGCAGCGAGCAGGAGGGCGCCGGGGGAGGGGACACGGGTGTGCATGGAGCGAGCTCCGGTGGAGGCTGGCGCGGCGTTCCGGTCGGGACGAGTGCCGGTTTCCCGCGCGAGCGGGTTACCTTAACTCAATGCGGTTGTTCGTGGCCGTCAACCTCCCCGCCGAGGAGCGCCGTGCGGCCCACGCCGCGGTGGCGCCGCTGCGGAACGCGGGACTGCCGGTCCGGTGGGTGGCGGAGGACGGCCTGCACATCACGCTGCGCTTCCTCGGCGAGGTGGAGGACGATCTCGTCCCACTGATCGGCGAGGCGCTCGCCGCCGCGGTCGCGGAGGCGCGGCCATTCGCGCTCACGCTCGGCGGATTCGGCGGCTTTCCGGACTTGTCGCGGCCGCGCGTGCTCTGGCTCGGTGTCGAACGCCACCCCGCCTTGGAGCTCCTGGCCAACGACGTCGAGCGCGCCCTCGGGGACTTCGGCTTCGCGCCGGAGCTGCGGCCGTTCTCGCCGCACCTGACCGTGGGCCGAGCGAAGAAGGACGCGCGGCCGGCCGGCTTCCGCGGGCTGGACACGCTCGCGCGCCGCGTCGAGTATGCCGCGACCATTCCCGTCGAGCACGTGGACCTGATGCAGAGCATCCTCGGACCGTCGGGCCCCTCCTATCGTGTGGCGCACCGCGCCGACCTCCGCCTGGAGCGCTGATGGGCTGCCTTCGCGCCATCTTCTACCAGATCGGCTGCCTGGTCCTCCTGGTCGCGGCGGCTGTCGCCGCCTTCATCTACCGCCGCCAGATCGCCGATTACTACCACGACTGGCGTGCGGGTCGGGCCGCCGGCCGGGTCTGGGCGCTGCCGGTCGAGGGCGGCGCGGACGAGGCGGCCCGCCGGCTGGAGCAACTGGCCGATCGGCGGGGACGGGCGTACGTGGACCTGACCGCGGGGGACATCGCGGCGCTGCTCGACGCGGAGCTGGGGCGCGGGGCGCGGCGCGCCTTCGACTCCGTCGCCGTGTCCCTCGATTCGAACGACGTCCGTGTGCGCGGCGTGGTGGACCTCTCCGACGTACCGCGCGACCTGCTCGGCCCGCTCCGCGGCGTGGTGGGAGGACGCCAGCAGGTGACCGTGGGCGGGCCGCTCGAGGCCGACAGCGCCGGTCGCCTGCTGTGGCGCATCCGGACGCTGCGCATCGGTGACGTGCCGCTGCCGCGCGGCGCCGTCGTCCCCACGCTCCGCGCGGCCCGCGTCCCCGGCATCGTGGACGGGCGGGTCCCGCTCCCCGTCCGCGCCGCGGTGGGCGACGTGCGGGTCACCACCACCGGGGTCCGGCTGTACCGCAAATGAACCGATGAGCCACCGCATCCTGGTCGTGGACGACGAGGCGGGGATCCGCGCCGCCCTCACCCAGTTGCTGGAGTACGAGGGGTACACGGTGCTCCAGGCGTCCTCGGGGGACGAGGCGCTGGCACGCTTCGCCGAGGAGCGTCCCCACCTGGTGATCCTCGACGTGAAGATGGCCGGACTCGACGGCCTGGCCACGCTGAAGCGGCTGCGGGAGCTCGACCCCACCGCGCTGGTGGTGATGATCTCGGGGCACGGGACGATCGCCACGGCGGTCGAGGCGACGCAGGCCGGGGCGTACGACTTCCTGGAGAAGCCGCTCGACACCGATCGCGTCCTGGTGACCCTGCGCAACGCGCTGGCGCACGTGGTGCTGGAGCGCCAGGTGCAGGCGCTCACCGCCACCGTCGAGCGGCACTACGAGATCGTCGGCTCGTCCCCGGCGATCCGCCAACTGCTCGAGCGCATCGAGAAGGTGGCGCCGACCCCCTCGCGCGTTCTGGTCACCGGCGAGAACGGGACGGGCAAGGAGCTCGTGGCCCGCGCGATCCACCGCCTCTCGCCGCGCGCGGCGCGCCCGTTCGTCGAGGTGAACTGCGCGGCCATCCCCTCTGAGCTGATCGAGTCGGAGCTGTTCGGCCACGTGAAGGGGTCGTTCACCGGGGCCTTCGCCGACCGCACCGGCAAGTTCGAGCAGGCCGACGGGGGCACGCTTTTCCTTGACGAGGTGGGCGACATGAGCGCCGCCGCCCAGGCCAAGGTGCTGCGGGCGCTGGAGGAGGGCGTCATCACGCCGATCGGCTCGACCCGCGCGGTCAAGGTGGACGTCCGGGTGCTCGCCGCGACCAACAAGCGCCTCGAGGAGGAGATCGCCGCCGGCCGGTTCCGGGAGGACCTCCTCTACCGGCTCAACGTCGTCCCCATTGACGTCCCGCCGCTCCGCGGCCGGCGCGACGACATCCCGCAGCTGGTGGCGCACTTCGTCGCCCAGCTCGGCCGCGCGCCCGGGCTCCGGGCCCGCCGGTTCAGCGCCGCCGCGCTGGAACGCCTCCAGCGTCACACCTGGCCCGGGAACGTGCGCGAGCTGCGGAACACCGTCGAGCGGCTGCTGATCCTGGCGTCGGGCAGCGAGATCGGCGAGACGGATGTGGCCCGTCTCCTCGGCGCGGCGCCCGCCGACGGCGGCCTCGGCGAAACGCTGCTCGCCTCCGGGACGTACGAGCGGTTCAAGGAGAACGCGGAGCGCGCCTTCCTGCTCGCGAAGCTCAACGAGTTTGGGTGGAACGTGAGCGAGACGGCGCGCCGGCTGGACATGCCGCGCTCCAACCTCTACAAGAAGATCGAGCGCCTCAACCTCCAGAGGGATGCGTGAGCCCCACCAAGGA
>CAYLJK010000142.1:0-6581 GCA_964383975.1 uncultured Gemmatimonadales bacterium
ACCCGCGATGGCCCCTCCGCGCCAGGCTCCGTCCACGCGAAGACCAGCCGGTCACCGCTGCGCACCATGCGCGGGAAGCCCGAGGCGCGTCCGGCGGCGACGCGCGCGATGGTCATCGCGGAGCCGACCCGGCCGTCCGCGGTGACGCGCCGGACCCGAATCTCGACGGCGTCCCCGGCCTCCTCCATCCAGCTGACCAGCGCCGCGCCGCGACCGTCGAGGACCACATCGGTGCGCCCAATCGGGCGGCCGCCGTCCACGATGATGCGTGAACCGAACGTCGCACCCGCGTCGTCGGAGAACGCCGCGTGCACGCGTTGTTGCCCTCCCGCCGCCGTGTACCATGCAACCACCACCCGCTGCCCCTCGGCGGCCACCGTCGGCCCGTTCACCGGGCAGCCGCTGAGGCGCCAACCATCGGCCGCCACGGCGCTCGGCTCCGTCCACGCGCCGTTCACAAAGCGCACCACCTGGATGTCGCGGATCTCGTCCGCGGAGCGGTCGCGATAGACGACGACCGGGCCCGCGGCGGTGCGCGCGACGTCGGTCTGGCAGCAGTCGCAGGTACGCGGGTCCAGCTCGACCTCGTCGGCGAGGTCGCCGCCCGGGCCGAGGGTCGCGTAGCGCAGCGTCATCTCGCCCGTGCCCTCGGGCGCGGTCGCGTATTTGCGCCCGTCGAGCCATACCGCGGCGACGCGGTGCCCGCCCGCCGGCCACAGGGTCACGAAGCCGTGCTCCGAGGCGCTGCCGTCGGTGTGCGGGACGACCGGCGCGCTCCACGTAACGCCCGCATCGCTCGTCCGGGCGACGTGCACATCGTAGGCGTAGCCCGCACCCCGCCGCACGAGGCGATGGACGACCCACGTCGTGTCGTCGAGCGCCGTGATCGAAGGGAAGTCGGCCCAGTTCACGAACCACCCCCGGCCGACGGCCGCTCCGAGCGGCGCGGACCACGCCGTGTCGGCGAGCGCGGCGATGCGGAGCGCGTGCGCGCCGTCCGGGGCCGGTTCGAGCCAGGAGACGAGCACCAGGCCGCCCGGCGTGATCGCCAGGAACGGCTCACCGGCGCCGGGCGCCGCGGGAACCGGGACCTCGCGCAGCGCGGCGACCGGCGGCGCCTCGGTCCGGCAGGCCGTGAGGCACGCGAGCGCGAACGCGGCGCCGCCGCGGCGGAAGTCGGACACGATCGGCATGGGGTCCTGAATGCTACTGCGGGCCGCGCCCGGCTGCCACGCGCACCGGGCCCGCGACCGGTCGCCGCCGCGTCCGCCCTCGCCTCCCGGGTCCGTGGGCGTCATCTTTGCTCTCACCCTCGTCCTGGAGCCCTCGTGGACCCGCGCCTCGCGCCGCTGTACGAGATCTTCAAGCTGAACTCCCGTCTGTTCCTCAACTGCCTGGAGGACATGACCGAGGACCAGGCCCAGTGGCGTCCCACGGCGCACACCAACAACGCGACGTTCATCGCGCTGCACATGGTGGATTCGCGCCACCTTGCCGCGTCACTCGTCGGCCTGCACCTCGAGAACCCGTTCGCGGCGTTGACGCACGTCCACCGGATCGAGGAGATCCGCACCTTCCCGCGGCTCGACGAGCTGCGCGCGGCGTGGAAGGCGGTGACCGGGGACCTGCGGGAGCGGCTGAAGCACCTGGCAACCGCCGACCTCGACGCGCCGCACGGCCAGCGGCTGCCGACCGAGGACCCGAGCGTGCTCGGCGCGCTGGCGTTCCTCTTCCAGCACGACAGCTACCACCTGGGCATGCTGGCGCTGCTGCGTAAGCAGGTGGGACTGCCGGCAATGCGGTACTGACCGGCCCGCGGGCCGGGGACCGCGCCGTCAGCGCCGGCGCCCGGACCTCCCGGCCCGCGCGCGGGCGCGCTGCATCCAGCGGAACACCCAGCGCCAGCCGGTCAACTCGGACAGCGCGTTGGCGGTGAAGTAGGCGAAGCCCGCGATCAGCACCGCTCCGGACGCGGGGCCGGCCACTCCGACAAGGCAGGCCGCGACGGCGAACAGCGCCGTCGTGCCCGCCCACGCGTGAGTCAGCAGGTCGAACTCCGCCTCCCGCGGGCGCCCGCGGAGCACGGCGTCGAGCATGCGGTTGGCCATCAGCGCCCAGAAGACGGCGAGCGGCCACCAGGTGCCCACGAACCGCACGACGAGGAGCAGCGCCGCCGAGTACGCGGCCGCAAGGCCGGCGACGATGCCGAGGCGCTTCAGGGGGGCCCAGTCGTGGATCCACGCCAGGAAGAGGAAGCCGGAAGCGTGGACCGCCCAGAACTCCATGAACGCGACCCGCCGGAGGGTGTCGCGAACCTCCGGCGGGAGCGCCGCCGGGCAGACGGCGGCGGCGAGGTAGGTGAGGCCGAGTGCGAGGTCGGGAAGCGCGGCGCCCGCGCGGCGCAGCGGCGTCAGCCGGCTACCCTTCGACCGTCCAGGTCTTTCCCTGCACGAACAGCTCGGCGAGGTCGTCGGACGGCGCGCCGACGGCGGCGGCCTGCGCGTATGCCTCGTCGGTGTACGACGGCGCCGGGTCGCAATAGATGATCCCCATCACGGCCGGGAAGGCTGGTGGCGCGAGGTGGGCCAGCATCAGCGCCTGCACGCGGTTGCGCTCGTCGTGCACCAAAATGTCGTCCAGGGTCACGCCGTTCTCGCCGACGGTGGCGACCTCGATCTCCATCCGCCCCGGCTTGAGCCGCAGCCCTTTCTCGCGCTGCTTCCCGAACAGCAGCGGCAGGCCGTGCTCCGCCCACAGCTGGTTGTCGGCCTGGTGCTCCTTGGCGCGGAAGTTCTCGAACACGCCGTCGTTGAAGACGACGCAGTTCTGGATGACCTCCACGAACGAGCAGCCTCGGTGCTCCCTGGCGCGCGTCAGCACGTGCACCAGCTGCGCCGTCTGAGTGTCCACCGCGCGCGCCACGAACCGGCCGTTCGCCCCGATGGCGAACTCGCAGGCCGCGACCGGCGTGTCGATGGACCCGCGGGGCGTCGAGGGGGACTTCGTCCCCTTGCGCGAGGTGGGTGAGTACTGGCCCTTCGTCAGACCGTAGATCTCGTTGTTGAAGAGCACGATCTGCATGTCGAGGTTGCGGCGGATCACATGCAGCATGTGGTTCCCGCCGATGCTCAGCCCGTCGCCGTCCCCGGTCATCACCCAGATGTCCAGCTCGGGGTTGGCCATCTTGATGCCGGAGGCGATGGCGGGCGCGCGGCCGTGGATGCCGTGGAAGCCGTACGTGCTCATGTAGTACGGGAACCGCGACGAGCAGCCGATCCCCGAGACGAACACCGTTCGCTCGCGCGAGGCGCCCATGTCGGCCAGCGCCTTGTGGACCGCCTTGAGGATGGCATAGTCCCCGCAGCCCGGGCACCAGCGGACCTCCTGGTCGCTGGCGAAGTCCTTCGGCGTCAGCTTCGTGGCCATCGGCTATCGCTCCAGCCGCGCCGCGATGGCGTCGGCGATCTCGGTGCTCTTGAACGGCTTCCCGGTGACCTTGTGCATCCCTTCCGCGTCCACGAGGAACGCCGAGCGCAGCATGGTCACCAGTTGGCCGTTGTTCATCTCCGGGACGAGGATCCGGTCGAACCCCTTGAGCAGCGCGCCAAGGTTGCGCGGGAACGGGTTCAGGTGCCGGATGTGGATGTGCGAGACGTCACAGCCGGCCGCGCGCGCGCGCCGCACCCCGCCGTCGATGGAGCCGAAGGTCGAGCCCCATCCGACAACCGCGAGCCGCCCGCGCTCCGGGCCGAGGGCGACCGTCTGGAGCGGGATGTCGTCCGCGATGCGGGCGATCTTCTCCGCCCGCAACTCCGTCATGCGCTGGTGGTTGTCCGGGTCGTAGGAGATGTGCCCCGTCTCGGCGCTCCGCTCGAGGCCGCCGATGCGGTGCTCGAGCCCCGGCGTGCCGGGGAGCGCCCACGCGCGGGCGAGCGTCCCCGGGTCGCGCGCGAACGGGTGGTACCCCTCGGGCTCGGTCCGGAACGTGACCGGGAACCGCGGCAGTTTCGAGGCGTCCGGGACGCGCCACGGCTCCGCGGCGTTCACCAGGAACCCGTCGGTGAGGAGCATGACCGGCGTCATGTATGTCGTCGCGAGCCGCACCGCCTCGATGGCGACCTCGAAACTCTCGCCCGGCGTCGCGGCGGCGACGATCGGGAGCGGCGCGTCGCCGTGCCGGCCGTACATCGCCTGGTAGAGGTCCGACTGCTCGGTCTTGGTCGGCAGGCCGGTCGAGGGGCCGCCGCGCTGCGCGTTCACGATGACGACCGGGATCTCGGCCGCCACGGCAAGGCCCATCGCCTCCAGCTTCAGCGAGACGCCCGGCCCGCTGGTGCCCGTGACGCCGAGCGCGCCGGCGAACGAGGCGCCGATGGCGCCGCACATCGCGGCGATCTCGTCCTCGACCTGGAAGGTGACGACGCCGTAACGCGTCATCCCCGCCAGCACGTGCAGCAGCGTGGACGCCGGCGTGATGGGGTAGCCGACGTACAGCAGCTTCCTCAGCCCCGCGCAGTGCATCCCGGCGATGAGGCCGAGGGCGATGGCCTCGGTGCCGCTCACCGTTCGATACGTCCCCGCGGGGAGTTCCGCCCGTGGCACGACGTACGCGGGGAAGCTCGCGCCGATCTCGGCCGTCTCGCCGTAGGCGTGCCCGGCGTTCACCGCCGCCACGTTGGCCTCGGCGATCTCCGGCTTCCTGGCGAACTTCTCCCGCAGGCCGTCCACCGTCGCCTGCTTGTCGCGGCCGTACATCCACAGCAGCAGCCCCAGCGTCCACATGTTGCGGCAGCGCAGGGCGTCCTTCTTGCCGAGGTTGAACGGCGCGACGGCATCCAGGGTCAGCTTCGTGATGTCGAGCTTGAGGGTCTGGTACCGGGCGAGCGAATCGTCCTCGAGCGGGTTCCGGGTGTAGCCGGCCTTCTCGAGGTTGCGCGTCTCGAAGGCGCCGGTATCCACGATCACGAGGCCGCCGGGCCTGAGATCGCGCACGCTCACCTTGAGCGCCGCCGGGTTCATCGCGACGAGCACGTCCACCTCGTCGCCGGGCGTCAGAATCTCGGTCTTCCCGAAGTGAATCTGGAAGGCGGACACGCCGAACGTCGTGCCCGCCGGCGCGCGAATCTCGGCCGGGAAGTCGGGGAAGGTGGACAGGTCGTTGCCGGCGAGGGCGGTCTCGACCGTGAACTGGGACCCGGTGACTTGCATGCCGTCACCGGAGTCTCCGGCGAAGCGGATGACGACGGATTCTCGAGCTTCGCGGGAGGGGGTCGGAGAGGCGGATGTGGCACTCATAATCTGGTTGGGAAGCTACCCACGGCGCCGGGGAGGGGCTACCCTTCAGCGCATGACGCCGTGGGTCACGCGCCTGATTCTCGCCAACGTACTCGTCTACTTCCTTCAGCAGGCCAGCCCGCGCCTGGTGTACGATTTCGCCCTGGTGCCGGCCTTCCTCCGTCTAAGGCCTTGGACCGCCATCACCTACATGTTCCTGCACGGCGGGCTCGGGCACCTGTTCTTCAACATGCTGAGCCTCTACTTCTTCGGCCCGCGGCTAGAGGCGCGGCTCGGCAGCCGGCAGTTCCTCACGCTCTACCTCATCAGCGGGGCGTCGGGCGCCCTGCTCTCCGTCGCCACCCCGTTCACACCCATCGTCGGCGCCTCGGGAGCCATCTTCGGGGTGCTGCTCGGCTTCGCCTGGTTCTGGCCGCGGGAGCTGGTGTACCTGTGGGGGATCGTCGGCGTGGAGGCGCGCTGGCTCGTCATCATCATGACCGCGCTCTCGCTATGGGGCGGGTACGGCGGCGGACGCGACGGCATCGCGCACTTCGCCCACCTCGGCGGCTTCATCGGCGGGTGGCTGTACCTGCGCTGGCAGGAAACGCACTCGGCGGCCGCGGCGTGGCAGCGCAAGCTCGCCCCGCCTCCCCTGCCGTCCGTTTCCGCCGATGTGGAGCGGTGGCGCCGGCTCGACCGCAACCTGCTCCACCCGGTCAACCGGGAGGAGTTCGACCGCGTCATGGCGAAGGTGGACGCGGTGGGGCCGGCCGCTCTGACGGCGGCGGAGCGGGAGTTCCTAGACCGGTTCAGTCGACTGAACTAGGGGTTCCTCTCGAGCCCCGTGCAACGCTGGCTCGCGCCCTGAGGCCTGCGGCAGGACGAGCAGCTTCCCGGTCGTGGCGCGGCTCTCGAGGTCTCTGTGGGCCTGGGCGGCGTCGGCGAGTGCATACTCCTTCCAGATCCGCGGCACCAGCGTCCCGTCCTTCACCCAGCCCAACACCTCGCGCGCGCGCCACTCAAGTTCCCCCCGCGTGGCAACGTAGTCGGCGAGCTTCGGCCTCGTCAGGAAGAGGGAGCCGCGCCGCGAGAGTTCGAGCGGCTCCACCTTGGGCGCCGGGCCGCTGGCGTTGCCGAAGGTCGCGAGCATGCCGCGCGAGGCGAGGGCGGCGAGGCTCGCCTCGAAGGTCGCGGCTCCCACGCCGTCGTACACCACCTGCACGCCCGCGCCGCCGGTGAGCCGCCGCACCTCGGCGGCGAGGTCCGGCGTGGTCCGGCGGTTGAGGACGTGGTCGGCGCCGGCC
>CAYLJK010000143.1:0-4659 GCA_964383975.1 uncultured Gemmatimonadales bacterium
CTGGTCGCCGCGGCGCCGCTGTCCGTTGCCGTCGCCCAGGAACGGCGCTCGCTGCCCTCGTCCGCCGCCGAGTCGCAGCTCATGGGGTACTACGCGGCCGTCATGCACTTCACGCCGGTCGGACTCCCCGACGCCGCGGGCCACTGGGAGCTGGGGGGCGTTCTCGCGTACATCCCCGACCTTCCGGCCGAGGACCGCAGAGTGGGCTTCGGCGGCACCAAGCTCGAGGAGTCCAACCTCTGCCCCGTATATCCCCGCCTGACCGCCGCGCGCCGTTTCGGAAAGCTCGGCCTGGAAGCGGGATGGACGCCGCCCCTCGAGGTCTGCGGCGTCGAGGCGAACATCGGCGCGCTCGCCGTGTCGTGGACCGCCCCGCTCGCGCCGGCCTGGCGCGCCACGCTGCGCGGCAGCGCCGTCGCCGGGAGCCTGGAGGCGGCGATCACCTGCCCCGCGGCGGCCACGCAGGATGCCGAGGATCAGGCCTGCTTCGGCGGCACCGCCTCACGCGACCAGGTGAAGCCGCTGACCGTGGCCCTCGATGCCGTGCTGTCGTGGCGGGGGCTCGCTCGCGGCGGCGTCCATCCCTACCTCCTGCTCGGCGTGCGCCGCGAGCGCATCCACTTCGACGTGCACTACACCCGCACGGCGGGGGGACCGCTCCCCGCGCTCGACGACAACCAGCGGCTCGGCACCACGCTCACGCGCGTCCACGCGGCGGCCGGTGCTTCGCTCGCGGGCCCGGGTCCGCTGCGGCTGGGCGGCGAGCTGTACTACGCGCCGGGCGCCCTGCTCACGGTGCGCGGCCGCGCGGCCGTGCTCCTCGGGAGGGCGCGGTGATCCTCCGCCTCCTCCCCGCCCTGCTGCTGCTCGCGGCGTGCGAGGACGTCACGGTCGAGCCGGCCGTGGACCGCATCACGACGCCGATCGCCCAGCCCAGCTTCCGGAGCGACATCGCGCCGATCCTCGACGTCACCTGCGCCTCGAGCGGCGCGTGCCACGGCGGCGCCGCGCCCGCGCGGGGGCTCGATCTCTCGGCCGGCGCGGCGTACGGCGACCTGGTGGACGTCCCCTCGCAGTATGCGCCTCAGCTCATGCGGGTGCGGCCCGGTCTGCCGGACTCGTCGTTTGCGCTGCTCGTGCTGAGCGACGACCCCGCCGTGCGGCTCGGCTACTACCGCATGCCGCTCACACGCTATCCGATGCCGGCGCCCGTGGTCCAGACGATCCGGAACTGGATCGCCAACGGCGCCCCGGACAACTGAGGGTCGCGTGTCCCGCGCCGGCCGCACGCTGCTCGCTGCGGCGCTGCTCGCGCCGGCGATGGCGAGCGCCCAGGCCGTGCCGGCGCTCCCCTTTCGCAGCGGCCAGGTCAGGTTCCATGCGCCCGTCTCTGGCGGACCGGATGTGCGTGGGAGCGCACCGCTCGCCGCGGCGGCCTACTCCGGCTCCGACCTCGCCGCCGTCCAGGGGTGGGCCGAGCTGCGGGTCGCCGAGATGCGCACCGGCATCGGCCTGCGGGACCGCCACCTGCGGGACGCGATGCACGCCGACAGCTTCCCCGTCATCCGTTTCGACGTGCTGGAGGTGCGGCCCGGCACCGTGCGGGGCGACACCATCGAGATCACCTTCCGCGGCCGCGTCACGATGCACGGCCAGACCCGCGACCTCACCGCCCCCGGCACCGCCGTCCTCGGACCGCGGACGGTGAGCGCCACCGCCGCGTTCGCGGTGGACCTCGTGGACCACGGCATCAGCCCCCCGACCCGGTTCCTCGGCACGGTCCGCGTGCAGCGCGTGATCGGCATCGAGGTCGGTGTCGTCTTCGGCCTACCCCAGAGCCCGTGACCACTCCTCCGGGAGGTCCCATGATCCTCTCGCTCCGACGCGCATCGCTCTCGGCGGCCCTGGTGTTCCTCACCGCGTGCGGCGGCGGAGGCGGCGACGGCACGGGTCCGGCCACGGTGGACCACGTCGTCATCACCAGCCCGGCCGCGCCGCCGACCTTCGGCGCGCTCGGCCGCACGGTGCAGTTCGCCGCTCAAGCGCGGGACGCCGGCGACGCGCCCGTCACGGCGACCATCAGCTGGTTGTCCAGCAACCCCGCGGTCGCCACCGTCAGCGGCTCGGGGCTCGTCACGGCCGCCGAGAACGGCACCGCGCAGGTCCGGGCCACCGCGGGCGGCGTGCAGTCGGCGCCGGTCACCGTCACCGTGAGCCAGGTGCCGGCGCAGGTCGTCATCACCCCGTCGGCCGTGGCATTCGGCGCCATCGGGTCGCAGCGTCAGTTGACCGCCGCGGTCCAGGACTCGACGGCGAACGCGATCGCGGCCGCGGCCGTGACGTGGACGCGCGCGGGCCCGGGGACGACCGCGTCGGTGAGCGGCACCGGCCTCGTCACGGCCGTCGGCGTCGGCACGGCCGACACGGCAGTCGCGACGGCGGGGAGCATCACCGCGAAGGCGCCGATCGCCGTGACGCAGGTGGTGACCAGCGTCGTCGTCTCATCCATCGCGCCGGCCCCGGACACGCTGCGCACCACCGGGAGCACGCGGCAGTTCTCCGCGCTGGCCCGGGATTCCAACGCCAACGTCATCGGCTCGGCCGCCTTCACCTGGAGCACGAACGCGGCAAGCGTCGCGACGGTCGGTCCCACCGGACTCGTGACAGGGGTCGCGGACGGGAGCGCGAACATCACCGCGACCGCGACGGGTACCGGTGTCGGCGGCTCGCGCGCCGTCGTGGTGCAGCGCTACGCCGCGACCTTCACCCTCGCCCCGACCTCGGCGAGTATCACCACCAACGGGGGCACGGCGAACTTCGGCGGCACGGCGCAGGACAGCAGCGGCGCCAATCTCACCATCGGCTGGGTGTCGCGGAACACGGCCATCGTCACGGTGAACCCGGCGGCGGGAACGGCGACGACCGCCACCGCCACCGGGAACGGGAGCACCTACGTCGTCATGTCTGGCGGGACGCGCCGCGACTCGGCGCAGGTGACAGTGAGCAACCAGGCGGGCGTCAGCTTCTCGGCGGCCGTCCAGCCCATCTTCACCGCGGCGTGCACCAGCTGCCACAACGGCGTGGGCGGCTCGCTCCCCGGCGTGATGAACCTGACCCAGAACAACGCGTACAACGCGATCGTGAACGTGAATTCGCTCCAGAACCCGGCGCTGAAGCGGGTCCTGCCGGGAGACGTGGCGAACAGCTACCTGGCGCGGAAGATCGACCCGACGCTGGGCCCGATCATCGGTGACCAGATGCCGGCCGCCGGATCGCTCACGGCGCAGCAGATCCAGACGATCAAGAACTGGATCGCCCAGGGGGCATTGAACAACTGACCTGGCGACGGTGGGCGCGCATGGCGAACACGCTGACCACGAGCAGGAGGTGCGCCGTCAGCGCCGCCTACGCGACCCGGTTGAACCGGCGGGTCAGTCACAGGCCGAGGCGGCGCTCGCTCACCCTCCCATCGCCACGAGCCGGTAGCCGACGCGCGCACGGTCGGATCCGCACCGGCGGTTCGCCGTCGCCCGGCTTGCGACGCGGTCATCGGCGCCGCCCTCGAGGCCCCACACCTGCGCCTCCAGTTCGTCGCGCGCCGTGAGCATGAGGACGGGTGTGGCCAGCAACTGCCGCACAACGCGGTCGTCTGCCGCCGCCAGGTTCCGCACGCTGACGCGCTCTCCAGGGAGGTCCGCCCGGCGGGACGCGCACCGCCGCTCGCGCCGTGGGAGTCCCGTCGCGATGGTGGAGGGTTGGAGAGCGGAGGTTCCGGGGTCCGCGCGGCGCTACGACCCCGAGCGGTCGGTCCCGGCCTCGGACTTCCGGCGTTCGGCCTCGAGCACCGCGCGCACGCGCGCGAGCGTCGCGGGGGGCACGTTGATGCGGCGCAGCTTCTCCTTGAGCCCGTCGAGCAGCCGGCGCTCGAAGGCGAACTCGCGGGCGCACACGGCGCAGGTGGCGAGGTGCTCCTCGACGCTCACGAGCTCCTCCGGCGGGAGGACGCGGTCCATGTACGCGTCGAGGCGCTGGAAGACCTGCTCGCAGGTGTAGCGGTCCGGCCGGGCCATGGTCACGCGCCCCCCGCGGTGTCGGGGACGATGCCGTACTCCCGGGCGACGTGCCACAGCTGCCGCTGGAGGAGCCGCCGGCCGCGGTGCAGCCGCGAGCGCACCGTGCCGATGGGGACGCCGAGGATGTCGGCGATCTCCTCGTAGGTGAGGTCCTCGATGAAGTAGAGCGTCGCCACGGCCCGATACTCCTCCGGCAGCTGGTCGAGTGCCCGCGTGACCTGCTCCGTATCCACGCGCGCCAGGAACGTCGCCGCCGGGTCCGGGTCTCCCTCGTGCAGGCCGGCCTCGGCCGTCCGCGTGTAGAGGTAGATGGGCGGCGGGTCGTCGAGACTGACCTCGTCGCCGCGGCGGCCGTCCCGGCGCACGCGCGAGTAGAACGCGTTCGCCACAATCCTGAAGAACCAGGCTTGGAAATTGGTTCCCGTCCGGAACTGGTGGAAGAACCGGCAGGCGCGTTCCGCGGCTTCCTGGAGGAGGTCCTCCGCGTCGTGGGCGTTGCGGGTCAGGCGGAGCGCGAAGGCGTAGGCGCGGGGCAGCAGGGGCAGCAGCAGCGTGAGGATCAGCATGGTGGCATCGCCCGGCTCGC
>CAYLJK010000143.1:4669-6580 GCA_964383975.1 uncultured Gemmatimonadales bacterium
CCGTTCCATCTCCCTCTCACGCTGGCGGCGGGGCGTACGTCGGCGCCGAAGTTGAATGGAGCCCGGCGCTCCGTCAAGCACCCGTCCGATCGTGGGCGCTCAGCCGACGACTGCCCGCACGCCCGGCGCACCCTGAAGGATGCACCACCACCGTGCACGCTCTCAGCGCGCGCTAGACACCGAGCGAGCCTTCTCAAGGCTCGACCACCCGCGATGCCGTTGGTGATCCCGGCTCGCCCGTGCGCGCAGTCGAGGGTTGAGAACCCACGCTCGGCCTGCTGCGCGTCCTGAGAGGACGCACCACCACCGTGCACGCTCCCGGCGTGCGCAACCCGCGGGGCGGACCCGCTCACGGCCCGCCCCGGTCGCACACCCTCGGCGCCGCGCTACTGCTGCGGCGTCCAGCGCACGGCGCGCCGCACGCCGCCGGCGGCGCTGTACCCCACGATCACCCCCTCCGCGTTGATGTCGTTCGCCTGCCCCTCGTCGTGGCCGGGCAGCACCGGCAGCTCGAACATCTTTTGCCGCGTCGGGTCCCAGATGAATCCGCGCTTCTGGCCCGCGGCGTTGAGGCTCCACCCGACGATGATCCCGGCGTCGTTGATGCCCCTCGCTTCACTCTCCAGACCGCCGAGCGTGCCCAGGTCCCGGGTCTGGCCGCTCGCCCGGTCGTAGCGGAACGCGTGCGGCCGCCCGCCCATCTGGCTGCTGCCCACGGCGACGCCGTCCGCGTTGAGGTCCCGGCCGATCGTGACGCCGCCGAGGGACGGGATGACCGTGGCCGTCTGGCTGTTCTGGTCCCAGAGCCGCGCCGTGCCGCCGGCGCCCGGGTCCGCGCTCACGATGGCGATGCCCGCGTCGTTGATCCTCCCGTAGCACCAGTTGTACGCGCCCGGGATGAGCGTGGCGGTGTTGGCCGCCGTGTTCCAGACGTAGTTCTGGGCGAACGCGCCGTTGTCCGCACAGGCGAGCACCAGCCCGGTGTTGTTGAGCGCGAAGGTCATGCGCCGGTTGTTCTGCGTGAAGGGCCCCGGTGGCGGCCCCGTGATCGTGCCGGCGCCGGCGTTCCAGAGGTAGCCGGCGTAGGGCTGCGTCGCGGCGACCACGTTGCCCGCGTTTACGTCGTAGGCCCACCAGATGTCCCCGAACGGGTTCGGCACCTGGCTCGGCGCCGTGGCCGTCGCGTGCATGTAGAAGCCCCGCTCGTTGCTCACGCCCACGATGAAGCCGCTCCCGTTGATCGCGAGCGCCTCGCTGGTGCCCGAACCGCCCAGCGTCCCCAGGTCGGACAGGCTGAACGACGGCGCGGGCGGTGGCCCCGCGGGGGCGCAGACGCCGCCAGGACCGGCCCCGGCGATCTGCTGGACCTCGGCCGCGCCGAGCGCCCGGTCGTACACCTGCACCTCGTCCACCAAGCCGGGGAATGGACGGCCGTACTGGTAGCCGTTGCCGATGAGCACGGCGTCATCGGCGCGCGTGATGTACGTGTAGCCGGTCGTCCGCTGCGTCACGAGACGGCCGTCCTCGTAGATGCGGACGTCCCCGGACCGTGCCGTGAGGGCGACGTGGCGCCAGGTGTCGAGCGGCGTGGGCGCGAAGGACGGCAGCTCGGTGAAGCCGATGCTACCGGGATCGGTGTACAGTGCCGCGCCGCCGAACGTGGAACTCTGGAGGTGCAGGTAGCTCGACGTCGTGCTCGACAGGACCGCCTGCCAGGGCGCGGGGCCGGTCGCCTGGGTCCGGATCCACGCCATGACCGTCACCTCGGACGTGCCCGCGCCGCCGTACGGGCCCGCGAGGCGCAGGTAGCCGCTCCCGAACTGGAACGCCCTTCCCACCATGCCCGCGGCGTACGACACCGAGCCGACCACGCTGCCGGAAGGCATTACCCGCATCCAATTCATGAATCAG
>CAYLJK010000144.1:0-6556 GCA_964383975.1 uncultured Gemmatimonadales bacterium
GACGAACTGCTCGGCGGGAAGAACCGCTGGACGAACGTGCTCGGTCACACCCGCCTGTGGAACCTGCTGGCCGTGCGCTTCGTCCTGCTCCCCGTGAATATCCCCGTGCCCGGGTACCACATCGTGCTCCAGGGGGAGACGTCCCGCGGCGCGGCGGCGGTCCTCTACGAGGCGGACAGCGTCCCGCCGTACGCGCGCGTCATCCGCGCCGCGCTCAAGGTGCCGGAGGAGCAGATCGTACCGACTCTGATGGACGGCCGCCTCGACTACTCGCGCCTGCTGCTGCTACCGGCGGATGCGCCGGTGCCGACCGGGCGCCTCGACTCGCTGCCGCCGCCGTCCCCGAGCCGTGCCACGGTCACCACGTGGGAGCCGGGGCGCATGACGGTGCGCCTGGACCCCGTGCCGGCCGCCGACGCGTGGCTCCTGGTGAGCGAGAACTGGTATCCGGACTGGAGGGCGACGGTGGACGGCCGCGAGGCGTCGGTCCTGAGGGGGCAGGGGACGTTCGTCAGCGTCCCGCTCCCCGCCGGGGCACGCGAGGTCCGGCTGCACGTCGCGAGCGCGAGCTACCGGCGCGGTGCCCTGGCCACCCTCGCCTCCCTGCTGGGCATCCTCGCGTGGGTCATCGTCCCCCCCGTGGCGCGGAGGCGGCGTGGCTGAGCGCGCGCTCGTCATCATCCCCACCTTCAACGAGCACGAGAACCTGCCGCGCATCGTGCCGCTGGTCCTGGACCAGGACCCGCGCCTCGAGGTGCTCGTCGTGGACGACAACTCCCCGGACGGCACCGGTGAACTGGCCGACGCGCTTGCCGCGGCGAGCCCGCGCGTGCACGTGCTGCACCGCACCGGCAAGCAGGGCCTCGGAACGGCCTACGTGGCCGGCTTCCGGTGGGCGCTGGAGCAGGGCTGCGACTACGCCTTCGAGATGGACGCCGACTTCTCGCACGACCCGCGCCATCTGCCGACCTTCCTCGAGGCGATCGCCGACGCGGACCTCGTCATCGGCTCGCGCTACCTCGACGGCCGCGTCACGGTCGTCAACTGGCCGATGCCACGCCTCCTCCTCTCCTACTTCGCAAACGTCTATGCGCGCTGGGTGACCGGGCTTCGGCTCTGGGACTCCACTGGGGGGTTCAAGTGCTACCGCCGGCGCGTCCTCGAGGGAATCGACCTCGAGGCGATCCACTCCAACGGCTACTCGTTCCAGATCGAAATGTCGTTCCGCGCCTGGCGGAAGGGCTTCCGCCTCAAGGAGATCCCCATCACGTTCACCGACCGCACCGAGGGCCACAGCAAGATGTCGAAGGCGATCATCCGCGAGGCCGTGTGGATGGTGTGGCGCCTGCGGTGGTGGGCAATCCGGGGGCGGCTGTGAAACCGGGGAAGGTCTTCTACAAGATGTCCGGGTCGGGCAACGACTTCCTCGTCTTCGACGGGCGCTACGTGGACTGGCGGCAGGTGACCCCCGCGGAGGTCCGCCGCCTCTGCGCCCGGCGCACCGGCGTCGGGGCGGACGGGGCCATCGTGCTCGACCCGGCGGCACCCCCGGGGGCCCACTTCACGTTCCGCTTCTGGAACAGTGACGGGTCCGAAGGCCCGATGTGCGGGAACGGAGCCCTCTGCGCGACCCGGCTCGCCCGCATCCTGGAGCTGGCGCCCCCCGACGGGGACGTAGTCTTCGCCACGACCGCCGGCCTCCACCGGGGCCGCGTCGTGGACGGACGACCCGAGATTCTCCTGCCGGACTGTCCGCTCCCCAGGCCCGTGCCCGAGGTCAGCAGGGAACCTGGGGAGCCCATTCCCACGCTCGCCGTCCCATCGGTCCCTCATCTCGTCCTCCGTGTGGCCGATGTGGAGGCCGTCGAGTTGGAGCGCCGGGGACCGGCCCTCCGCAACGACCCCGCCGTCGGGCCCGGCGGCGCCAACGTGAACTGGGTAGCCCCCGCCGGGGACGGGACGTTCCGGATGCGTACCTACGAGCGTGGCGTGGAAGGGGAGACCATGGCCTGCGGAACGGGCGCCATCGCCTGCGCACTCAGCCTGTCTCAGGCCGGAGACGCACGGCCGCCCGTCCGGATCCAGACTCGCTCCGGGCTACCGCTCGACATCAACTGGATCGAATCCAACGGCCTCGCCACGTCCGTCACCCTTCGCGGGGAGGGCCGGCTCGTGTTCCGGGGCATCATCGGCGAAGCCGAATCTTCAGCCTAGACAGGAGCTTGGGGGAAGGTCGCGAGTTATCCACTTCTGTCCACAGTTCAACTTAACATAACACTTATTATACGCACTGCCGGAGAGATGCGCGGACGCTGCCCGAATGGCGTCAGGTCGCTTCCCTACCGGCCTAACTCAAGGGGCCGCCGCGGCTGCAGACGCCGCAGCGGCCCCGTGTGGATTGAGAGTCGTTCCGCCCTTGCGCTAGCGACGCCTGGCCGCCGGAGCCTCTGGTGCCTCGCCGCCGAGTTCAGCGAGCCGCACCCGTGCCTCGGCCGTCTGCTCGGTCTCCGGGAAGCGGGTGAGAAGGTCCGTAAGGGCTTGCTTCGCGCCGCCGGTGTCCCCGCCCGCCGCCAGCGCGCGGCCGGCGTCCAGGAGAAACTGCGCCTGCTGGTAGTCGAGGCGCGCCCGGGCCGCAGCCTGGCGGTAGGCCTCCCCGGCCTCGAGCGGCTTCCCCTGGTCCTCCAGCCCACCACCCAGCAACCCGTACGCCGAAGCAGTGACGTCGTCCGGTCGGCCCATCCGCACGAATTGCTGGAGAGCGGACACGGCCACGTCCCGCTGCCCCTGGATGAGCCGGATCTGGTTGAGGAGGATGACGGCGTCGTCCGCGGCCCGGGTGCCGCCGAAGCGCTCGATGAGCTGACTCAGGTCGCTCGCCGCCAGCGGGAGGTTGCCCGCCTCCGCGGCGCTGCGCGCCTGCGTGAGCCGCTCCCCGGCGAACGCCTCCTTACGCCGGGAGGTCGTGGCCCACAGCCAGACCGCCGCCGCGACCAGGAAGACCGAGCCGCCCGCCAGCGCCAGCTTGCGGCCGTGCGCCTTCACCAGCGCCCGCCAGTCCAGGGCCTCGATCCTGCTGCCACCACCCGTCGTCTGCGGCGCCGTCATGCACTCCTCGAAAAGAACGTGGACCTGGCTCGCCATGCCCCTGGCGTGACTCGAACACGCGGCCAACGGTTTAGGAAACCGCTGCTCTATCCATCTGAGCTACAGGGGCCTAGCCTCGAAAACTCGCCGGCTCCGGGGGGATTCTCAAGGCCGCGGATACCGCAGCACGGCGTGGACCGGGACGCCGGCGAGCCGCCGTCGCCCGGCGAGGTCCGTCAGCTCGATCAGGAAGGCGAAGCCGGCCACCCTGGCCCCTGAGCGCTCGACCAGTTCCCGTGCTGCCGCCGCCGTTCCGCCCGTGGCGAGCACATCGTCCACGACGGCGGCACGGTCGGCGGGCCCGAGTGCGTCCATGTGGACCTCGACGGCGTCGGTCCCGTACTCCAGGTCGTACTCGACGCGGTGAACATCAGCCGGCAGCTTGCCGGGCTTCCGCACGATCACCAGCCCCACTCCCAAGGCCATTGCCACCGGCGCCCCCAGGATGAAGCCCCGGGACTCGATGGCCACCACCTTGGTAACCCCCTGGTCCCTAAACGGGCCGGCCAGCGCATTGACCGCCTCCAGCATCCCCGCCGGATCCAGCAGGACCGGCGTGATGTCGCGGAACAAGACCCCTGGCTTGGGAAAGTCGGGAACGTCCCGCACAAGGCCGTAGAGTTTCTCCGACATGGGAGCCCTTAGTGCCTGATAGTGAACGACTTGGAGTCCACAGCCTCGTGTGGAACATCGTCCGCCGTGACCGACGTCACCCAGGCCCCGGGTGGGCCGCGCCGGACGATCTGGTCGAACCTCGCCATGGTCTCGGCGGTCGCCAGACCGACCACCTCCACCGCACCGTTTTCCAGGTTTCGGACCCAGCCCCGGATGCCCAGTTCAAGGGCCCGGACGTGGATGAACCACCGGAATCCGACCCCCTGCACCCGGCCGTCCACCACCCAGCGGCGGGCGGTCAGGCGCGATCGGGCATCCTCATCACGCACGGGTCTCCTCCCCCGGCGCCTGCCGGCCGGTCCCTGCCCCTTCGCGTCGGCGGTGCCGCACGACGTACACGACCAGGATCAGGAGGAGGACCGGGGCGACGATGAGCAGCGCCTGGTGGGAGTAACGCTCGACCACGTCCCTCGAGCGCGGGTCCGCGCCGGCCCTCCCGATGAGCCAGCCAACAGCGAGCAGGACGGCGCACCAGAGACCCGAGCCGAGCGCCGTGAACAGGAAGAACCGGCCCAGGTGCATCCGGGCCAGGCCCGCCGGGATGGAGATCAGTTGGCGGATGGCGGGCAGGAGGCGGCCGACGAACGTGGTGATTTCGCCGTGAGCCGCGAAGTAGCGTTCCGCCCTGGCGAGGGAAGCCTCGCTGAGGAACACCCATCGGCCGTAGCGCACAAACACCCACCGCCCGACCCGCAGGGCGATCACGTAGTTGATCCAGGCTCCGGCCAGACTCCCGAGGATTCCGCTGGCGAGAGCGAGCCACAGGTTCATCTCCCCGCGGTAGGCCAGGTACCCAGCCGGGGGCATCACGACTTCGGAGGGAAACGGGACGGCGGACGATTCCACCGCCATCAGGACCGCGATCCCGGCGTAGCCGAGGGTGCCGATGGTCTCGACGAGCCAGGTGGCCAGGCGCTCAAGCATCGAAGCCGTGGGTCCCGAGAAGGGGGACGAAGGTGGCATCGGCGAGCGGCGTACGGATCACCGCTCCGTCCGCGCCGCGGGTGACCACCGTGAGTCGCTGCGCCGCGCGCTCCCCGAGCGGGAGGACGAGGCGGCCGTTCGGCGCGAGCTGCTCGAGGAGCGGTGCCGGCACCTCCGGCGAGGCCGCCGCGACGACAATCGCGTCAAAGGGGGCGTAGGCCCGCCAGCCGAGCGTACCGTCGCCCACGAGGATCGAGACGTTGCCGATGCCGGCCGCCGCCAGCGCCCGGCGGGCCTGCTGCGCGAGGCCCGGCACGCGCTCGACGGAGAACACCGTCGCGGCGCAGAGCGCGAGCAGCGCGGTCTGGTAGCCCGACCCCGTCCCCACCTCGAGGACTCGCTCCCGGCCCGTGAGGTGGAGCGCCTCGAGCGTCCGCGCCTGGGTCGAGGGCTGGCTGATGCTCTGCCCGCTGCCGATGGGGAGCGAGGTGTCCTCGTACGCCTGCGCCAGGAGCGCCGGCGGCACAAACAGGTGCCGCGGCACCTCCGAGACGGCGCGCAGGACGGCGAGGTCCTTCACCCCGCGCTGCCGCACCGCCTCCACGAGGCGCTGCCGGAAGCCGGCGTACGAGTCGCCGCGCATCAGACGTTCACCGCCCACGAGCGCACCGCGTCGAGGGACGAGTAGTGGGTCAGGTCCAGGTGCAGCGGTGTGATGCTCACGAAGCCGTCCGCGATCGCGCCGAAGTCCGAGTCGGCGCCGCCGGTCCAGTTCACGCGCCCGCCGCCGATCCAGTAGATGTCGCGCCCCCACGGGTCCTTCATCTGCTGCAACGACTCCTCGTAGACGCGGTTGCCGAGCGTGGTGATGCGCACCCCCTTGACCCGGTCGCCGGGAATCGGCGGCAGGTTGACGTTCAGGAGGGTGTCCTGGGGGAACGGGAGCGCCCGCAGGAGTGAACGGAGCAGCCGCTCCAGCGGCCCGCGCCACGTCGGGAGCAGGTCGAGATCGCGGCTGGCAAGCGAGACGGCGACCGCCGGCACGCCCAGGGAGAGCGCCTCCATCGCCGCGGCGACCGTCCCCGAGTAGAGGACGTCCTCGCCCATGTTGGGGCCGTGGTTGACCCCGGAGACCACGACGTCAGGGCGCTCCGGGAGCAGCGCGCCCAGGGCCAGGAGGACCGAGTCGGTCGGCGTGCCGTCCACCTCCCACCGACCGGCGCCCCGCGGCGTGGGCCGCAGCGGCTTCAGAAGGGTGAGCGAGTGACTGGTCGCCGACTGCTCGCGGTCCGGCGCCACGCACCAGACTTGCTCGGCGATGACGCCGCAGATCTCGAGCGAGAGTTCGAGGCCGCGCGCGCCGAGCCCGTCGTCATTGGTGCACAGGATCCTCATGGGGCGCGTCCTCCGGCCAGGATGGCCGGCGCATGGCGCAGAAAGACCCGCGCCAGCCGCAGGGTATCGCGCACGTGCCGGAAGTGGCTGCGGCCCCCGGGGTACACGGTGGGGATCTCCGCCGCGCCGATCCGAAACCCGGCCGCGGCGGCGGCGAACAGGAACTCCGTCTCGAACTCGTAGCGCGCACCGTCCGGACGTACCCTTGCCGCCACCGCCCGCGTCATCGCGCGGAACCCCGACTGCGAGTCCGGCACCCTCCGGCCGACGGCGCGGGAGACGAGCGTGCTGGAGAGCCAGTTCGTGCAGCGTCGTCCCAGAGGCATCACCCCGGGCGCGCGCCGTCGCGCGCCGATGACAAGGTCCGCCTCGCCGCGTTCGACCGGCGCCAGCAGCGCCGGGATCGCCTCGGGCGGAT
>CAYLJK010000145.1:0-6551 GCA_964383975.1 uncultured Gemmatimonadales bacterium
TGGGGACACTGCTCTCGGGCGGCGTGGACTCGACGGTCATCACCGGCCTGATGAGCAAGGCGGCAGTGGAACTGCCGCGTGCGTTCGCCATCGGCTTCGATCGTGCGCCCGACGGTGGGGAACTCGCGCACGCGCGCCGCGCCGCGGCAGCGCTCGGCGTGCCGCTAGAAACGGTCTCGGTGTCGGAGGCCGAGTACCTGGGAGCGTGGCCGGCGCAGGTGGCGTCCGTGGGAGAGCCGATCGCCAACTCGGGGGTGCTGCTGGTCGGGTTGCTGTGCCGCCGCGTCCGCGAGCAGCGAAAGGTGGTCCTCACGGGGCAGGGGGCCGACGAGCCGCTGGGAGGGTACCCGCGGCATGCCGCCGAACGCTGGTACCCGATAGCCAGGTGGGGCCTGCCCGCACTCGCTCTGCTCCCCGAACGCCTGGCGGGGACCGACAACGTGGCGCGGATGCGGCGGGTCGCCGGGCAGTCCGAGGAGGCCCGTCGGTTTGCTGAGGTGCTGGCCGTCTTCGGTCCGGGCGAGGCGGTCGGGCTGCTCCGGGAGCCGATGGACGCCGGGGCGCTCGCTGACCCGGTGCGGCGGGCGCTGGCTTTCGTGGACGACCGCGATCGCGTGAACCGGCTGCTGGCGGTGGACGCGCGGCTGTCGCTGGCGGACGACCTGCTCATCGTGGCCGATCACATGTCCATGGCGGCTTCCGTCGAGGCGCGGGTGCCGTTCCTGGACCTGGAGTTCCTGGCGCTGGTGGTGCGGATGCCGAGCCGGCACAAGGTCACGGCCCTAGGGGAGCGCAAGGTGCTCTATCGGCGGGCGGTGCGGCCGCTGCTACCGCCGGCACTGGCGGCGCCACTGGCGGGTTTCGGAGCCCGCACGGGGAAGAAGCTGGGCTTCACGGCGCCGCTCGACCGCTGGTTCGGCACCTGGCTGGTCCGGGATGCCGACCCGTTCCTGACGGGGCCGGATGCCCGGTCGCCGGCGTACCTGAGGGTCGAGGGCGTGCGACGCCTGCTGGACGAGGCGCGGCGGGGCCTGCCGCGGACCCGCCAGCTGCTGTCGCTGTGGGTGCTGGAGCACTGGCTGCGAGCGAAGGTCGGAGGGGACGATGGTCGCTGAGAACCGTGTCTCGGTATGGCAGGATCTGCACCTCGACTACACGGACCGCGAGGGGCTGCGTGCGGCGCTCCGAGCCGTCCTGGCGCCGCTCGGCTTCGGTCAGGCCGATGGGATGAAGGCCCTGGTGCGGCCGGGGGACACCGTGCTCCTCAAGCCGAATCTGGTGCTCCACACCGTTCCCGACGCACGCAGCGGCCTGACCAGTGGCGAGCTGGTTCGTGCGGTATGCGAGCTAGTGTTGGAGGCGCTCGAGGGGTGCGGTCGTATCATCATCGCCGATGTCCCGCTGCAGAGTGCGCGATTCGACGAGGTCGTGCGGATGACGGGTCTGCGGGCCGCCGTTGACGACCTGCGGGCGGCAGGAGCGCCGGTCGAACTCCGGGACCTGCGGCAGGAATGGCTGGAGGTCGTCGATGGGATGCACCGAGGTCTTCATCGGCTGCCGGGTGACCCGCTGGGGTACACGGTGGTCAACCTCGGCGACGCGTCCGAGCTCGAGCCGCTGGACGCGCATCGCGCCAAGTTCGCGGTCGGGGACTATGATCGGGAGAGCACGGCCAAGTACCACATGTCCTCATCCCGGAACGAGTACCTGATCCCCAACACCGTCCTGTCCGCGGACGTGATGATCAACCTGCCCAAGCTGAAGACCCACATCAAGAGCGGGATCACGGGCGCACTGAAGAACCTGGTCGGGACGTGCGGCCACAAGAGTTATCTCCCGCATTTCCGGGCGGGGGGGCCGGCGGACGGTGGTGACGAGTTCGCCGTGGACAGCGTGGCGAAGGTGCTGCAGCGGGAGGCGATCGAGCGACTGAAGGGCACCAATCGTCTGCTCTACGCCGCCGCGCGCGCCGTGGGCCGGCGCGTCCTGCGCGTGGCGATGGCGCGGAAGCCGGCGGACCTGCGCATGATCATGTCCGGCAGCTGGTATGGCAACGACACGCTATGGCGCACGATTCTCGACCTGAACAAGATCGCGCGCTACGCTGGCCGTGACGGGGTGCTGCGGGAGGAGCCACAGCGGCGGTACCTGTGCATCGTCGATGCGGTCTTCGCCGGCGAAGGAGACGGACCGCTGACGCCGGAGACAAGGCACGACGGTTTGCTGTTGGCCGGGGCCAGCCCCGTGATGGTCGACCTGGTCGCGTGTCTGCTGATGGGAGTCGATCCCGCCGCCGTCCGGCAGGTGCATCGCGGCTTCTCGGTGCGCCGCTTCCCACTGACAACGCTCAGCTACGAGGAGGCCCGAGACCACCTCGCTGCACTAGTGGTGAGCAACGTCTGGCCGCTTCCCGATCTGCACTTCAGGCTGCCGACCGGATGGGACGGGCACATTTCGAGGGATGTCGGTTGGCCGCCGCAGCGGTCGGCGCCATGACTGAGCGGATCGAGTGGCGTCGGCGCGTCATCGACCGGCTGACAGGGCGACGGATCCTCCCGCTGTATCGTTCGTATGTGGCGACACAGCATCTCGCGGCCGCGGATGGCGAGGCCATGCAGGTGGCCAAGCTGCGGGCGCTGCTCATGCACTGTGAGCAGCACGTGCCGTATTACGCCCGGCTCCTTCGGGCGCACGGTGTCCGTGCCGCCGAGGTGCGGGACCTCGACGTGCTCCAGGTGTTCCCGATCATGGACAAGGGGGCGGTCAAGGAGCACTACGCCGACCTGCAGTCTCGGGGCTCCGGCGACCTGGGTACCGTGCGTGCGTCGTACACGGGCGGCACCACGGGTGAGCCGCTGCGCGTACCAAAGGACGCGCGCCTGCGCGCCTCCATCCAGGCCGCGATGTGGCGCTTCCATGACTGGATGGGCGTGCGCGCGGCGGATCCGAAGGCGGTCGTGTGGGGAGCTCCCATCGTCAGGCGGGATCGTGCGCGGGCGTTGCGCCAGGAGGTGCTGTCGGCGATCACGCGGACGACGGCGATCGATGCGTTCCGAGTGCGCCCGGACGCCGTCGAGGACCTGGCGGCGCTGTTGCGGCGCCATCGGGTGCGCTTCCTCCAGGGGTACTGCCTGTCGCTGTTCGAACTGGCGAGCTGGTTGGGTGATCGTGGCATCATCCTGCCGCTGACGGCGGTTTCGACGACGGTGGAACCGCTCTTCGCGGAGTATCGGCAGGCCTTTCGACGGGCCTTCCAGTGCGAGGCCTATGATCAGTATGGATGCGGGGAGGTCGAAGCGATTGCGTACGAATGCGAGATGCACGGCGGGCTGCACGTCGTACGCGAGCGGGTCATCCTGGAGACGCTGCCGTCCGGCGACGTCGTCCTGACAGACCTGGACAACCGCGCCATGCCGTTCATCCGATACAGGAACGGCGACCTCGTGGAGCGCGCCGCGGGTGACTGCGCCTGCGGCCGTGCGGGGCCCCGGCTGGCCCGGGTCCTGGGCCGTTCCGGCGACGTGATCGTGGGGGCCAACGGACGCCGATTGCATCCGGAGTTTTTCACGCACCTCGTCAACGAGACCGGTGTCGCGCGGCGGCGAGGCCTGCGCCGCTACCAAGTCGTCCAGCGACGCGACGGGCGGTTGGAATGGCGAGTGGTCGCGGAACCGCTGGATGAGGCGGACCGACAGGTGCTGCGGAGCGGCGTACAGGCGTACCTCGGGGATGTGCCGCTCGACGTGATCCAGGTCGAGGACATCCCGGCTGCTCGATCGGGGAAGTTCCAGTATGTCGTCCGGGAGACGCCGTGACGTCGGGGCTGGGCACTCTCCAGGTCCTTGCCGTCACCAACATGTATCCCACGGAGGACGACCCGGCGTATGGGGTGTTCGTGCGGTCGCAGATGGATTCGGTGGCCGCGCTCGGGCACGCTGTGACGGTCGAGGTCATCGATGGCCGGGCATCGTCGGTCAACTACGCCCGGGCTGCTCGGCGTCTTCCCGCCGTCGCGCGGTCGCTGGGTGTGGACGTGGTCCACGCGCATTACGGGCTCAGCGGTGCCGCGGCGGTCTCAGTGCGGGCGCCCCTGGTGGTCTCCTACTGCGGCGATGACCTGTTCGGCACGTCGGACGGGCGCGGCGGGGTCACGGTCAGGAGCCGGGTCGGGATCGCCCTGTCGTGGCTCGCCGCCTGGCGGGCGGACGCGATCATCTGCAAGTCGGAGGCGCTACGGGGGGCGCTGCCGGCGCTGCTGCGGGAACGCTGCCCGGTGCACATCGTACCCAACGGCGTGGATCTGGAGCTCTTCCATCCCGGCGATCGAGCGGCGGCGCGTGTGGCGCTCGGACTGGATCCCACCGAGCGCCTGGTCTTCTTTCCGCATTCGACCCGACAGCGGGCGGTCAAGCGATTCGATCTCGCCGAGGCAGCCGTCGCGCGGCTCTCGGCGGACGGGGTGCCGGCGCGGCTGTGGATCGTGAACGGGGTGCCGCAGGCGGAGCTGCCGCGCTACTATCATGCCGCAGACTGCCTGCTGCTCACGTCCGACCACGAGGGGTCGCCCAACACCGTCAAGGAGGCGCTGTGCTGTGACCTCCCGGTCGTAACGGTGCCGGCCGGGGACGCTGCGGAACAGGTCCAGGACGTCCCGGGCTGTGCGGTCGTCGCGCGAGAGGTCACCGCCATCGCGGCGGGACTGCGGCGGACGCTGCAGGAGGTGCCGCGCGTGGACGGCGCGCCGGCCAGGCGGCGCCTGGGGTTGCCCGCCATCGCCACGCGGCTCGTGGCGGCGTACGAGGATGCGGTAGCGCGCTGGCGCGCACGCTGACGCTCACTGATGAGGGGACCGTGGCTCGCTATCTCGTGACCGGCGGCGCCGGCTTCATCGGGTCGCACCTGGCCAGCACCCTGCTAGACCGCGGGCAGCAGGTGCGTATCCTCGACAATTTCGCGACCGGCCTGCGTGAGAACGTCGCGCTGTGTGCCGCGGCGGAGGTGATCGAGGGGGACGTGCGCAGCTACCACATCGTCGCCGAGGCGATGGCCGGCGTGGAGTATGTCCTGCACCAGGCGGCGCTCCCGTCAGTGCCGCGGTCGGTGCGCGACCCGATCACCAGCAATGATGTGAACGTCGTGGGGACGCTGAATGTGCTCCAGGCCGCGCGGGACGCCGGGGTACGGCGGCTGGTGTATGCGTCGTCGTCGTCCGTGTACGGCGAGAACCCCGAATTGCCCAAGCACGAGGGGATGGCGCCGGCACCGATCTCGCCATATGCGGTGAGCAAACTGGCCGGGGAGCACTACTGCCGGGCGTTCACGCGGCTGTACGGCTTAGAGACGGTGATGCTGCGCTACTTCAACGTCTTCGGGCCTCGGCAGAACCCCCACTCGGAGTACGCGGCGGTGGTGCCGAAGTTCGTGCGGATCCTCCTTGACGGCGGCCGGCCGACGGTGTTCGGCGACGGCTCCCAGAGCCGGGATTTCACCTACGTCGAGAACGTGGTGACGGCCAACCTGCTGGCGTGCCAGGCGACCGGCGTCGCCGGCCGGGTGTTCAACGTGGCCACGGGCAGGTGCGTCTCCCTGCTGGACATGCTGCGGATGATGGGGGAACTCACCGGGCGCCGGCCGGACCCCGTCTTCGCGGCGGCACGCCCGGGGGACATCGAACACTCCTTCGCATCGATCACGGCGGCGCGCGACGCGCTCGGCTACGAGCCGGCTGTGGACGTGGCCGAAGGGCTGCGCCGCACGGTCGCCGCCCTGGTCGCCTAGGCAGGCGATGCGGCGTCTGCTCAACGTCGGGCGGCTGGCCGCCGTTGCCGGCGTGAGCCGGGCGCCGGGCTTCCTGATCCCGCTGCTGATCGCGTCGGTCTTCGGGGCGGGTCCCGAGACCGACGCGTATTTCCTGGCCTACTCCGCCGTGCTCCTCGTCGCCGGCACGATTGCGCAGGCGCTCGAGGTGGCCATCGTGCCGTTCGCGGCGCAGGCCCTCGGCCCGGGTGGCGCAGGTCCCCTGTACGTGCAGGCGGCCGGTCGCCGCGGGCTGCTGGCATCGATCGGCCCCTGGGTCTTGGCGGCCGTTGCGGTCGCGGTCCTGGCTGGAGGTGTCCAGCCCCAGCGGGTGCTGTTCTACGCGCTCTGCTTCACGCCGCTGGCGCTGGCCTGGCCGGTGGCGTCGGCGTACGCCGGTGCGCTGGTCGCGCGGCTGTCGATTGCCAGTGCATCGGCTTCGCTGCTCTGGCGCGGCGGCGGCGCGCTGCTGGGCCTGGTACTGGCGCCGGTGGGCGCGGGTCTCTGGGCCGTGGCGCTGGGTTTGGGCGGCGGAGAGGCGATGCGCGTGTGGTGGCTGCGGCGGCGCCTTGGAGTCGGCACCGTCACCGCTGGGCTCGACCTCCGGCCGCTCATGGTGTCGACGGTGGCCATGGGCGTGGCGGGAGCCATCGGCAGCACCGCCGCCGTGGTGGAACGGTTGCTGGCGTCGAGCCTGCCGGCGGGTGCCGTGTCCCATCTCGAGTACGCCTCCAAGGTGCTCATCGTCCCGGCCG
>CAYLJK010000146.1:0-6542 GCA_964383975.1 uncultured Gemmatimonadales bacterium
TCGTGACGGGGAACTCATCGACACCAGATGGTCGAACCGGTTCCCGCGGTTGATGTTCATGCACTGCGCGACCGGCCCCAGGCCGTGCGTCGGGTAGAGGTTGCCGTTACGGCGCGTGCTGTGCGCGCGGCGCCACAGCCCCTCCCCCTCCGTCGAGAACTTCACGTCCCGCAGGTCATGGTTGTAGCCGCACTCGGCGTGCAGCAGCTCCCCGAACACTCCCTGGCGCACCAAGTGCAGCATCAGCATCTCGCGCCGGTCGTAACAGCAGTTCTCCAGCATCACGCAGTGCCGCTCCGTGCGCTCGGCCGTCTCGACGAGCTGCCAGCACTCGTCCAGCGTGACGGCGGCCGGCACCTCCGTCGCGGCGTGCTTCCCGCTCCGCATCGCGGCCACGCACACCGGCACGTGCCATTCCCACGGCGTCGCGGTGACCACGAGGTCGAGGTCCTCCTCGGCGCACATCCGCTCGAAGTCGCGCGAACCGCGGCTGTACCCGCGCGGCCTCGGCTGGCCGGCGGCGACCACCATCTGCGCCGCGCGCTCGACCTTCTCGGGAACGATGTCGCACACCGCTTGCACGGCGACGCCCTCGCAGGCGAGGAAGTTCTCCACGTGGACCACGCCCATCCCGCCGACCCCCACGAACCCGATGCGCACCCGCTCGAGGGGCGGCGTGGCGAAGGGGCCGCGCGCCGGGGCGGGCGCGGAGGCGGGCCGCAGCGGGGAGGCGCAGGCGGGGAGCGCGGCTGCGGCCGTCGCGGCGGCCGTGCGCGTGAGGAAGTCGCGGCGGGTCGGGGATGCGGACATGGGCACTCCAGGCTGGCGGATGGAGCACGACGGCGCGCGGCCACCCTTCGCGCCGCGTGACGGGCGAACCGGACGTGACCGCGGGGGCCGCGCCCGGCGTCACGAACTCAGCGGGTCAACTGCGCCATGGACGCGGGCTCCGCGATGCCACCGCGCGCGCACCCCGTTCGGGTCCCGGAGCGCAGCCGCACCTCGGCGCTGTACGCGAAGTACGCGCCCGACACGCCGTCGCGGCAGCCCTCGCGGCTGACGCGCACCTCAATGAGCCGCTCCCCCTGGCCGCGCCGGAAGCCCTGGTAGACGCGCTTCGCGCCGGCCCACCGCGGCGCCACCTCGTCGAACGCGATCCCGCTCGGGCTCTCCGGCGTGGTGTAGACGATGCGCTCGGGCCCCACTTCGGCGCTCCAGTACGGCTCGCTCCCGAACGCCCGGAAGACGAACGCCGGCGGGAGCTCCGCGCAGCTTCCGCCCTCGTTCACGCGCGTCAGGCGCCGCACCTGGCGCACCATCAGGTCGGGACCGGCCGATCCGGGCGGGACGCGCAGCTCCGCGAAGAGCGCATCGCCGGGCTTCGGCTGGAAACCCTGCGCGACGTCCGTCAGCACCACGCCCGCGCTGTCGGTCAGCCGGCTCGAGACCCCCGGCGTCCGGCAGCCACTGAACGACCATCCGTCCCGCCGATAGAGGAGGATCCCCTTCAACACGTCGCCGGTCTCGGCGGCGGCCCACGCGGCCTGCGTCGCGGAGTCCTGGGCCAGCTGCCACGGCTCCGGTTGGCTCTCGCCGCACGCGACCAACATCCCGGCGAGCGGGACCGCCGCAACGCTGCGCATGACCGACACGTTCACCGTGCCGCCCTCCTGGTTGGGCCCGCCGTCGCCGCGACGGCGGCGCCACCGGATAACCTACGCCGCCCCCCGGCCTCCGGTACCCCCGTCCGGCGGCCTGAGCACCACCTCGGTTTCCCACGCCTCCGGCGGCTGTACGTGCAGCCGCCAGTACGCTTCGGCGACCGCGTCGGCGTCGAATGCGGTCCCCGCGCGCACGTACCCGTCCACCGTCACCGTCGCCACGTGGATGCCCGCGGACCCCAGCTCCTGCGCGAGCGAAAAGGTGAGGTTCCGCAGCGCCGCCTTCCCCACCGAGAGCGACGCGACCGCCGCGCGGGGACGGAGGGCGAGCCCTCCGCCGGTCAGGAGGATGGTCCCGCGCCCGCGCTCCCGCATCGCCGCCACCACCGCCTGCGCGGCGACCAGCGCGCCACCCACGCACACCCGGAGGTCGGCCAGCAGATCGTCGAGGGCCAGGACGGTCGGTTCGCCGCGGCGCGAGGAAGAAGCGTTGTACACGAGCACCGACGGCGGGCCCAGCGCGTCGGCGATGCGTGCCAACGCCGCTCGCAACGCGGGCGCGTCGTCCACGTCGGCCCCCACCGCGCACGCCCGCACGCCGAGCGCCTGGACCGCGGACGCGTACCCCGCGAGGGCATCGGCGCGCCGCGCCACGAGGCCCGCCGCGAACCCCTCGCGCGCGAACCGCCGTGCGACGGCGAGGCCGATCCCCGGCCCCACACCGACCACCGCGCACACCTCGCCCATGCGTCCCTCCGCTCCCGGCTCTTCCCCCCGCGACGTGCCTGCATTCCCTTCAATCCATGCGCCGCACGCTCGTCATCGGCGGCACCCGGAATCTCGGCCCCGACCTCGTGGCCGCGCTACTCGGGCGCGGCGACCGCGTCACGGTCCTCAACCGCGGCCTCACCCCCGACGACCTCCCGCCGGCCGTGGAGCGCCTGCACGCCGACCGTTCGGATGCGGACGCGTTCGCCCGGGCGCTCGCGGGCCGCGACTTCGATGCCGTCGTGGACACGACGCTCTACACCGGAGCCGAGGCCGCGAGCGCCATCGCCGTGCTCCGCGGGCGCACCGGCCGCTACGTGCTGTGGAGCACCGGCAACGTGTACCTCGTGCGCACCGGACCGACGCGCCCGTTCCGCGAGGAGGACTTCGACGGTCCGGTGATGCCCGAGCCCGACCCGGCGCGCACCGACGACCACCGCAACTGGACCTACGGCATGGGGAAGCGCGACGCGGAAGAGCGGTTCCGTGCCGCCTCGGCGGAGGGCTTCCCGTTCGTCGCGCTGCGCATGCCGATGATCCACTCCGCGCGCGATCACTACCGCCGCATCGCAGCGTATGTCCATCGCCTGCTCGACGGCGGCCCGCTGCTGCTGCCGGAGGACGAACTCCCCGTGCGCCACGTGTACGGCGGCGACGTGATCGCCGCGACGCTGCGCGCGCTCGAAAGCGGCGCCGCCCCAGGCGGTGCGTTCAACATCTCCCAGGACGAAACGCTCACCCTCGAGGCGATGCTCGGCGTCATCGCCGCGGCCGTCGGCCGGCCGCTCCGCGCGCGAAGACTCCCCCGCTCGGCGCTGGAACGCCTCGCGCTCCTCCCCGCCTGCTCGCCGTTCAGCGACCCATGGATGTCCGCGCTCGCCAACGAGCGCGGCCGCCGGGTCCTCGGCCTCACCTACACACCCGTCCGCGACTACGTCCCCGCGATGGTGGAGGCGGCGCTCCGGCTCCCCTCGAGCGCCATTCCCGGCTACGACCGCCGTCCCGAGGAACTGGCTCTCGCCGCCGCCTGAGCCGTCCCCGTATCTGCGCATCCCCAGAAGACTTCGCCCTCCTAGGACAATGTGTCCGACTTCATCCCGTGTCCGCCCGTCCCCTTTGGTCAGAACGCGCACTCCGGAACCTCGACGCGCCACCCGCAGCACCCGCAACTGATTGCCTGACAACCAGTTCACACCATCCGAACGCGGCTCCGGGCGGAGGATGGTCAAGGCATGATGGTTGCGCGCTCACCACCGGGGGGGCCCGCGCCGAAACGGTGCCGGGCCGCGGTCCAGGCGGGAGGTCACATGGCGAAGGCGTCGAAGACCCGGACGCTGTGGGAGATCGCGGGGGTCGCGCTGTGTGCGGAGGCACAGGCCGACGGCGTGCCCTGTGTCGAGCTGGGTCGCGAATGCGAGACCTGCGAGATGGCGGTGCGCCATCTGCATGATCTGCGGAAGGCTCGGGAAGCCGAGTTGTCGAAGTCGTCCGACCACGTGGACGGAGCGTGACATGACGGCAGTCGCGGAACGACCGAAGCCGTTTGTCTTCCCCGAGTTCTGCAAGGGCTGCGGGCGCTGCATCGGCTCGTGCCCCAAGCACTGCATCAGCGCCGGCACCGAGATCAACCCGCTCACCGGGCTCGTGCCGGTGGTGCTGGACCTCGAGGCGTGCAACGGCTGCGGCCTCTGCATCACCGCCTGCCCCGAGCCGTACGGCCTCCAGCCCGAACCGAAGGCCGACTTCGAGCTGCACGACCCGGACAAGCTGTTCGGCGCGCGGCCGTACCTGCCGCCGAAGCCCGAGCCGATCCCGGACGAGCACCTCGAGCTCCCGACCTGCGAGCCCCTCGTCGTGAAGGGCACGTACGCCTCGGCGATCGGCGCGCTGCTCGCCGGCTGCCGCCACGTGTACGGCTACCCCATCACGCCCTCGACGGAGGGCGCCGAGCTGATGGCGAAGCTGCTGCCGAAGCTGGACGGGGTGTTCCTCCAGGCCGTCAGCGAGGTGGCGACGGTCAACATCATGTACGGCTGCGGCGGCGCGGGGCTGCGCTGCCTGACCTTCACCAGTTCGCCCGGTTTCAGCCTGATGCTGGAGGGCATCAGCTACATGATCGGCGCCGAGGTGCCCGGCGTGTTCGTGAACATCATGCGGGGCGGTCCGGGATTGGGCAACATCGCCCCGGAGCAGTCCGACATCAAGCTCGCCTGCCGCGGCCTCGGCCACGGGAACACGCACGCCGTCACGCTCGCACCGGCCACGCCGCAGGAGATGCTCGACCTGACCATGCTCGCGTTCGACCTGAGCATGAAGTACCGCAACCCGGTCGTCATCCTGGGTGACGGGTACCTCGGCCAGATGACCGGCAAGGTGCGGCTCCCGCGGACGATGCTGAAGCCCGGCATCCCCGAGTGGGCGGTCTGGGGCGACGCGCCGCACCGCGGCAACCTGATCTGCTCGATCTACCTCGACGAGGGGGACCTCGAGGCGCACAACCGGTACCTCAATCGCAAGTACGACCGGATGATCGCGGAAGAGCAGCGGGCCGACCTGTTCCAGTGCGACGACGCGGACACGTTGATCGTGGCGTGCAACACGCCTGCGCAGATGGCGAAGGGCGCGGTCCGGCAGCTGCGCGAGCGCGGCGTGCGAGCGGGCTTGTTCCGGCCCGTCACCCTGTGGCCGTTCCCGATCGCGAAACTGCTCCCCCTGCTGCCGCGGGTCGAGCGGATCGTCGTCGTCGAGGCGAGCGCGGGACAGCTCGAGGACGAGCTGCGGCTCGCCCTCTCCCACGCGGGGGTGCACGCGCCGCCGCCGATCGCCCACGTGCGGCGGATGGGCGGGATGCTCCCGCAGCTCGTGGAGATCGTGGACGGCGTGCTGGCGGGCCAGGAGGTGGCCGCATGAGCACTCTCGCGACGGCCGTCAGCCCGGTCTTCTACCCGCACTTCGAGCGGCACGCGCACGGCGAGGGCCTGAAGGGCCACGCCACCCACTACTGCGCCGGTTGCGGCCACGGGCTGGCGCACAAGTACCTTGCCGAGGCCATTGACGAACTGGGGGTGCAGGACCGCACGGTGGCGGTCTCGCCCGTCGGCTGCTCGGTGTTCCTGTACTACTACTTCGACGTCGGCAACACGCAGGCGGCGCACGGCCGCGCGCCGGCGGTGGCCATCGGCCACAAGACGGCGAACCCCGACGCGATCGTCATCAGTTATCAGGGGGACGGCGACCTCGCCTCCATCGGCCTCGCGGAGATCGTCTCCACCGCGCAGCTCGGCATCCCCATCTCGGTCATCTTCATCAACAACGCCATCTACGGCATGACCGGCGGCCAGATGGCGCCGACGACGCTGCCGGGGCAGCCGACGACCACGTCCCCGGCGGGCCGCGACCCCATCACCGGCGCCCCGACGCGGATGGCGGAGCTGATCGCCCAGCTCGACGGGCCCGTGTACGTCGAGCGCGTCGCGCTCTATGACAACAAGCAGCGCACACGGGCCAAGAAGGCCATCCGCAAGGCCGTCGAGTTGCAGGTGCAGCAGAAGGGGTTCGCGTTCGTCGAGGTGCTCGCCGAGTGCCCGACGCACCTGAAGCTGGACCCCGAGCAGGCCGAGGAGTGGGTGCGGACCCAGATGGTCCCCGTTTTTCCGCTCGGCGTCAAGAAGGACGTGACGGACGCGCCGGAGCACCCGCGCTACGGCCGGCCGGACTTCACCGTGGAGAAGCTGCTGGGCGTCGTGGAGGCTTCGCAGGAGCGGCCGCCGCGCTTCGCAACGGCCTTCCCGGCGGCCATCGCCGCCGAGGACATCAGCCTGAAGCTCGCCGGGGCGGGAGGCGACGGCGCTCAGACGGCGGCGATGCTCATCACCCGCGCCGCCATCACCGAGGGCTTCGACTCCACGCACATCCCGAGCTACGGGCCGGAGTCGCGCGGCGGCACGTCGTACGCCGATGTCCACGTCGCCGCCGAGGAGGTGCTCTCCCCCGCCTCGCCCAACCCGCACGTCCTCGTCGCGTTTAATGCGCCGAGCCTGGCCAAGTTCGCACCCGCGGTGCAGCCGGGCGGCGTCGTCATCTACGACAGCGGCGTCGTGAAGGACGTACCGC
>CAYLJK010000147.1:0-6511 GCA_964383975.1 uncultured Gemmatimonadales bacterium
GCGGGCCGCGGCGCAGGCGGCCGTGATGGGCTCGCGCGGCAACTCGGGGATGATGCTCTCCCACTTCCTCGTCGGCTTCGACGAGGGCGTGGGCGCCCGGTTCCGTATCCGCGCGCACGAGCTTGCCGTCGCGATCCGGCGCGGCTTCCACCGGCTCGAGGCCGCGCTGGAGAACCCGGTGGAGGGGACGATCCTCACGGTGTGCCGCGCGGCGGCGCACGGAGCCGAAAGCGCGGCGGAGGCCGGCCACGACGTCTGCGGCGTGCTGCGCCAGACGCTGGCCCATGCCGAGGAGGCGCTGCGGCGCACGCCCGAGCTGCTCGCCGACCTGAAGCGGGCGGGCGTCGTGGACGCCGGTGGAAAGGGCTTCGTGCGGCTGATCGAGGGGATCGTCCGCCTGGTGGACGGCCAGGCCACGGAGGAGAAGGCGGAGGACGCCAGGCTCTTCGCGGGCGCCTCGCCGGCCGCCACCTTCGAGGTGTCGGAGGCTGAGGACTTCCGGTTCTGCACCGAAGTGCTGGTCCGTGGGGATGCCCTGCCCTCCTCCGCGGAGGCGCGGCGGCGCGTGCACGAGCTGGACGGTGGATCGCTGATCGTGCTGCGCACCGGGGACCTCCTGCGCGTCCACGTCCACCTCAACGACCCGGCCCCACTCTACGCGCTGGCCGACGAGTGGGGCGAGGTGGTGACCCGCAAGGCCGAGGACATGCGCGAGCAGCACCGGATGCTCGCCGGGGCGGTGCGGCCGGTCGCGATCCTCACCGACAGCGGCTGTGACCTCCCGGACGACCTGCTGGACCAGCACGGCATCGGCCTCGTTCCGCTCCAGCTGCTGATGGGCGACCGGGCCTGGCAGGACCGCGTGGACGTGAAGCCGGAGGAGGTGTACCGCCGGCTGCGGGCGGCCGAGGTGATGAGCACGAGCCAGCCGACCGTCGCGGCCTTCCGGGACGCGTACGCGCACG
Source organism: uncultured Gemmatimonadales bacterium (assembly GCA_964383975.1). Classification (GTDB taxonomy): domain Bacteria; phylum Gemmatimonadota; class Gemmatimonadetes; order Gemmatimonadales; family JACORV01; genus DASXPG01. Next base: position 966 of record CAYLJK010000147.1, read on the forward strand.
CCCGCGCCGGTGCCGAGCAGGTGGTGGGCGTGTTCCTCTCGTCGGGATTGTCGGGGACCCTCGCCAACGCCGATGCGGCGCGGCGGGAGTTTGATGGCGGCGGCATCGAGCTGGTGGACAGCCGCAGCGCCTCGCTCGGGCAGGGGCTGCTGGCCCTGCGGGGGGCGGAGTTGGCGGAGGCCGGCTGGACGGCGGCCGAGATCCGCCGGGAGCTGATCCGCGTCCGCGCGCAGTCCGGGCTCTTCTTCACGGTGGCGACGCTCGACAACCTCGTGCGCTCGGGCCGCGTGTCGCGGTTCCGCGGCTGGCTCGGGAACGTGCTCGACATGAAGCCGATCCTCTCGGTGGACGCCGAGGGCCGCATCGCCCCCGTGGACCGGGTCCGCGGGCGGCACCGGGTCCTGCCCCGCGTCCTCGAGCTGCTCGACGAAGTCCTGCCGCCGCGACCGTTGCGGCTCCGGATGGGCGTGGTGCACGCCGACTGCGAGCGCATCGCCCACGAGGTGCGTGACGCGCTGCACGAGCGTTACCATCCCCTCGAGATCGTGGTCGGTTCAGTGACGGCCGTGATCGGCGTCCACGCCGGACCGGACGCGTGGGGGGTCATGTACCAGGTGGAGGACGGCATCCCCGAGCGCGCGGGCGGGAACGAATCGGCGGACGCCGCGGTATGAGGAGGCAGGTCCCCGGGCGGCCGGCGAAGGGCCGGCCGCGGCGGCCGCCGACGGCGGCCGCCGCCCTGGAGTGGGCAGTCGAGGCGTGCCTGGACCGCAAGGCGGCCGACGGGGTCGTCATCGACCTGCGCGAGATCTCGGACGCGGCCGACTATTTCCTCGTCGTGTCGGGGACCTCCGACACGCACGTGCGGGCCATCGCCGAGCACATCGAGGAGGTGCTCCGCGACCGCGGGAGCGCGCCGTACGCGGTGGAGGGCTTGCGCGGCGGCCGATGGGTGCTGCTCGACTACGTGGACCTGGTGGTGCACGTCTTCCATCCGACGCTGCGCGCGTTCTACCAGCTGGAAGGGCTGTGGGGTGACGCTCCGCAGCGCCGGATCTGAAGCCGAGGAGGCCGCATGCGCCGTGCCCTGATCCCGCTTGCCCTGCTCGGCCTGCTGGCCGTTCCCGTGCCGGCTGCCGCCCAGTCGTACTTCGGCCAGAACAAGGTGCAGTACCGGACCTTCGCCTGGCAGGTCATCCGCACGGAGCACTTCGACGTCCACTACTACGGGGACATGCGGCCCGCGGCGCTGGATGCCGCGCGCATGGCGGAGCGGTCGTACGCGCGGCTCTCGCGCATCCTCCAGCACCAGTTCACCGAGCGCAAGCCGCTCATTCTCTACGCGTCGCAGTCCGACTTCGCGCAGACCAACACGACCCCGTACGACCTCGGTGAGGGCACGGGCGGCTTCACGGACTTCTACCGGCACCGCATGGTGCTGCCCTTCACGGGCGCCTACGACGACTTCGAGCACGTCCTGGAGCACGAGATGGTGCATGCGTTCCAGTACGACGTGTTCGCGCGCGGCCGGGCGGGCGCCGGGTTCCAGACCATCGCCCAGGTCAACCCGCCGCTCTGGTTCATGGAGGGGATGGCCGAGTACCTCTCCCTCGGCCCGGTGGACCCGCACACCGCCATGTGGATGCGGGACGCGGCGATCCACGGGAAGATGCCGACGATCGAGCAGCTCACCTTCGATTCCCGCTTCTTCCCATACCGCTTCGGTCACGCGCTGTGGGCGTACGTGGCGCAAAAATGGGGGGACGAGGCGGTCGGGGGCGTTCTCCAGGGCACGCTGTCGGGCGGCATCGAGCGCGCCTTCCAGCGCGTGCTCGGCATCTCGCTGGAGCAGCTCTCCGAGGAGTGGATCGAGTCGGTACAGAACACGTACCTGCCGCAGATCCCCGGGCAGGAGCGTCCGCGGGCCGCCGCGCGGCAGGTGCTCACCAGCCGGCGGACCGGCGGGCAGTACAATCTGGCGCCGCAGATCTCGCCGGACGGCCGGCAGATCGCGTTCCTCTCGGAGCGGAACTTCATCTTCGTGGACCTGTGGCTGGCGGACGCGCAGACCGGGCGGAACATCCGCAAGCTCGTCGGCAGCACCACCGACCCGAACTTCGAGTCGCTGCGGTTCATCAACTCCACCGGGACCTGGTCGCCGGACGGCCGGTCGTTCCTTTTCGTCGCGAAGAGCGGCGGCGAGGACGTCCTCAACATTCTCGACGTGCGGCGACGACGGGTGATCGGCCGCCTGCGGCTCGGCTTCGCGGGCATCACGAACCCGTCCTACTCGCCCGACGGCGAGCGCATCGTCTTCACCGGATTGCGGGGCGGCTGGTCGGACCTCTACGTGGTGCAGCGGGACGGGCAGGGGCTGCGCCAGCTCACCAACGACGCCTACGCCGAGCTGATGCCGCAGTGGTCGCCGGACGGCCGGGCCATTGCGTTCGCCACCGACCGCGGGCCGGACACCGATCTGCAGATCCTGCGCTTCGGCACCGTGAAGATCGCGCTCTACTGGGTGGACGGGGACTCGATCACCGTCCTGCCGAGCATGGACGAGGGGCGCAACAGCAACCCGGTGTGGGCCCCCGACGGCCGCTCGATCGCGTTTCTCTCGACGCGCACCGGCGCCGCGAACGTGTTCCTGTACGAACTGGGCGGCGACGACGTCTACCAGCTCACCCGCGCGTACACCGGGATCACGGGGATCACGGACCTCTCCCCCGCCATCTCGTGGTCGCGCCAGAGCGACCGGATGGCGGTGACGTACTACGAGAACGGCGCGTACAACGTCTACACGATCGACAACCCGCGTTCGCTGCGCCGCGACCCGTACCGCAGCGACCCGCGCGGCGCGATCCTCCTCGCAAACGCGGCCGCGCAGCCCCTGCGCAACGAGGCCGCGCTGCTCGGCACGCTGTCGCGGCGGCCACCGGCAAGCGATGCGCCGCTGATCGGCCAGCCGGCCCAGCCGGTCTCGGGCGCGCAGCTCCCCGGCCCGACGCCCGCCCCGCCCCCGCCGTCCGGCGGGGGGCAGGGGGCCGCCGCGGCCCTCGGGCAGTCCATCTACCGCGGCAGCGGCGGGCTCCGGCCCTCCGACACCGTGCCGGGCGCGGCCCCGGGCGTCGCGCCCGCGGCCCCACCGCTCTCGGTCGCCGCCCTGCTCGACAGCGCCACCCTCGAGCTCCCGGACACGACCGAGTTCACGCTGCGCCGCTACCGGCCGAAGTACGCCGCCGCGGTCGTCAGCCGTCCCACGATCGGCTACACGCGCGACAACTTCGGGCGCGGCTTCTTCGGCGGCGCCGCGGTCCAGCTCACGGACCTGCTGGGCGACCACGCCATCACCCTCGCCGGCGCCGTGAACGGCCGCCTCGAGGAGGCGCAGATCTACGCGGCGTACGCCAACATGCAGCGCCGCCTCAACTGGCAGGTGGGCTTCGCCCAGGACGTCTTCTACTACTACCGCCCCAGCGAGTACCTCCAGCCGCCGGGCGACGTCAATGACTACTACGTCCAGCCGTTCGACCGGTGGATCGCCCGCCAGCTGTTCGCGCAGGCGAACTATCCGTTGAACCGCTTCCGGCGGGTGGAGCTGCGGGCCCAGACCGTGAACCTCTCCCAGGCCACCCTGAGCCGGATCTACGTGGTGGACCGGGCCACGGGTGCCCTCGTGGACGGGTACGAGTCGATCTCCGACGAGGCGAGCAAGTCCTATGTGATGCCGGGCATCGGCCTGGTGTTCGACAACTCGCTCTTCGGGTGGACGAGCCACCTGATGGGCCGCCGCTCCCGTTTCGACCTGTCGCAGGCCTTCGGCGGCTACCAGTACACCCAGGCGGTCGTTGACTACCGGCGCTACGACATGCTCGCGTTCCCGTTCACGATCGCGTCGCGCCTCACGATGCAGGGGCGCTTCGGGCGCGATGAGAACCTGTTCCCGATGTTCCTGGGCACGCCGGATCGCGTCCGCGGGTACACCTACGCGTCCATGCTCGACAACGAGTGCTCGGTGGCGAACCCGACGTCCTTGTACATCTGTTCGGAGCTGGACCAGCTGATCGGCTCGCGCATGGCCGTCGCGTCCGTCGAGTTCCGCTTTCCGCTGCTGCGCGCCGGTGCGTTCGGCTTCATCCCGTTCGGCCTGCCGCCGGTGGAGGGGGCGGTGTTCTACGACGCGGGCCTCGCGTGGTCGCGGAGCTCGGACGTCCGCTGGACCCGCACCTCCGACGATCCGCCGTCGGTGCGCGCGCCGGTGCGGTCCTGGGGCGGCAGCGTCCGGATGAACCTGTTCGGGTTCGCGATCCTGACACTCGACTACGCGGTGCCGCTCGACCGCCCGATGCGCCGCGGCGGCTACTGGATCCTCAGCCTCATGCCGCCGTTCTGAACCGGTCCGTCGGCGGCCCGGACGGTGTCGGGGCACCTCCTCCGCGGGGTGCCCCGACGCGCGTCCGCCCTCGACGCGCGCCTTCAAACCCTCCCACCCGGCGGCTATCTTTCGGTCCCGAGGCACCTTCTTGCGACGGCTCCTTCCCCTGACGCTGCTCCTCGGAGCATGCGCCGGCTCCGATCGTGACGCGGCCCCGGCGGCCGGCGGCGACTCGACCCGGCCGCAGGAGGCGCGCATCGTCTCCGCGGTCGCCTTCCGGCTTCCCGCGCGCGGCGGCGCCGTGACCGTGCACCGGCTGCCGGACCTCGAGCGCACACCGTGGGGTGGCGGCAGCCGTATCGCCGCGGCGGGGAGCGCCGTGGGGCTCGACCTGTACGGCCGCCGGCTCCTGTACCGCGACAGCACGGGGGCCGTGACAGCGTTCGACCTCGTCGCGATGCGCGAGCGCGCCGCGGCGCCGCGCGATGCGCTCGCCGCCGTGGGCGTGGACGGCGTCCTCCTCGCCGTGGATGCACAGGGCCGGGTCACGGAGGCGCAGCCGTGGGGCACGGTGCCGTGGGCCGGCGCGCTCGGGCGTGGGATCATCGCGGTGTTCGCCGCGCCGGGCTCGCGCCTCGTCGCCGTGCGCCGGACCGCGGCCGACACGCTGCTCGTCGCCACGCGCGAGACCGGGGTCGCCCACGCCGTGCGCGCACCGGCGGCGCTCGCGATCGCCGCGAGTCCCACGGCCGACGCCGTCGCCTTCGCGACCCACTCCGGAGTCACCGTGTTCGAGGACCGCGCACTGGACGCGCCGTGGTCCGTGCCGCTCACGGGCACGCCGTGCGCGGTGGTGTTCTCGCCGTCGGGCCACCGCCTCTACGTGGCGTTGGCCGAGCGCCGGGCGATTGCCGTCGTGGACCGGTTCGCGCAGCGGGAGCGGGCCACGCTGGATGTGCCCGGGACGGCGCGGGCCCTGCGCATGGACCCATGGGGCCGCGTGCTGCTGGCACGGGCCGCCGACGACACGGAGACGTGGGTGATCGCGGGCGCCGACGGCCGCGTGACCGGCCGGCTCCGCGGGTCGTGGGACAGCGACCTGCCCTCCGTCTCCCAAGACGGAGTGATCCTCTCGCGCGAGGGCGGGGCCGTCGTCGCGCGCGACCTGCGC
>CAYLJK010000148.1:0-356 GCA_964383975.1 uncultured Gemmatimonadales bacterium
CTCGGGCGCGAGGGCGCGCCGCTGCGGCTGCCGCTGGCACCGCCGCCAGCGGTGAACCGCGATCTCGCGCGGCTCGCCCCGCCGCCCGGCGGCACCACGCTGGTGCTCTGTGACAACGAGGGGCAGCTCGAGCGTCTCGACGAACTGCTGGACGAGGCCCGCGGCGGCGCGCCGGAGGGGATCGTGCTCGCCGTGGGCGCGCTCGATGGCGGCTTCGTCCTCCCCGGGCTCACCGTGCTCACGGACCACGAGGTGTTCCGGCGCGCGCGCCGGCTGCGGCGGCCGCGTCGCTACCGGCAGGGGGCGCCGGCCGCGCTGAGCGGGTTGGAGATGCCTCTGGCGGCGTTGCTCCGCGA
>CAYLJK010000148.1:366-6509 GCA_964383975.1 uncultured Gemmatimonadales bacterium
CCCGGTGAATACGTCGTGCACCTCGAGCACGGCATCGGGATCTACCGCGGCAGGGAGACGATCCCGGTGCAGGGGCAGCTCCTCGAGGTCGCGGTCGTGGAGTACCAGGACGGCGACCGGCTCCACGTACCGCTCTACCGGCTGGACCAGCTGGAACGCTGGCAGAGCGTGCGCACCGACGAGGACGGCGGCCAGCTGCCCCCGAAACTGCACCGCCTCGGTGGGACACGGTGGCGGCGGCAGCGCCGCCAGGCCGAGGAGGCGGTGCGGCGCATGGCGGCGGAGCTGCTCGAGCTGTACGCGAAGCGGCAGCTCGCGCCGGGGTTCGCGTTCCCGCCGGACACGCGCTGGCAGAAGGAGCTGGAGTCGTCGTTCCTCTACGAGGACACGCCGGACCAGCGGACCGCCACCACCGAGGTGAAGGCGGACCTGGAGCGGCCGCGGCCGATGGACCGCCTGGTGGTCGGGGACGTCGGCTACGGGAAGACCGAGATCGCGGTGCGGGCGGCGTTCAAGGTGGTGCAGTCCGGGAAGCAGGTGGCCGTGCTGGCGCCGACGACGATCCTGGTCGAGCAGCACGGCCGCACCTTTGGCGAGCGCCTCGCGGACTTCCCCGCGCGGGTGGTGACGCTCTCGCGCCTGCGGAGCGCCGCGGAGCAGCGCGCCGCGCTCGCGGCGCTCGCCTCCGGGGCGGCCGACATCGTGATCGGCACGCACCGGCTGCTCTCGCCCGACGTGGTCTTCCGGGACCTCGGCCTCCTCATCGTGGACGAGGAGCACCGCTTCGGCGTGGAGCACAAGGAGCGCCTGAAGGCGCTGCGCCTCACGGCCGACGTGCTGACGATGACGGCCACCCCGATCCCGCGCACGCTGCAGCTGTCGCTCGCCGGGCTGCGGGACCTCACGCTGATCGAGACCCCGCCGCGCGACCGCTCGCCGGTGCTCACGTTCGTGGAGCCCTGGGACGACGCGCTGATCGAGGAGGCGCGGGCGCGGGAGCTGGACCGCGGCGGCCAGGTGTACGTCGTGCACAACCGGATCGAGACCCTGGAGACGATCGCCGGGCGGATCCGGCGGCTGGCGCCGCGCGCGCGGGTGGACGTGGCCCACGGGCAGATGCGGCCGCGAGCGCTCGACGACGTGATGCGGCGGTTCGTGGACGGCGCGCTCGACATCCTGTGCTCCACCATGATCGTCGAGTCGGGGCTGGACGTCCCGAACGCGAACACGATGCTCGTGCACCAGGCGCAGCAGTTCGGCCTGGCGCAGCTCTACCAGCTGCGCGGGCGCGTGGGCCGCAGCCACCGGCGGGCGTACTGCTACCTGCTGGTCCCCGACGCCCTCGACCCGCAGGCGGAGGCGCGGCTGATGACCCTTGCGCACCACACCGAGCTGGGGGCGGGCTACCGGATCGCGCTCAAGGACCTGGAGCTGCGCGGCGCGGGAAACCTGCTGGGCGCGGAGCAGTCGGGCTTCGCCCTGTCGGTGGGCGTGGACGTGTACCTGCGCCTGCTGGAGGAGACGGTGCGGTCGCTGCGCGGCGAGGCCGGCGGCCCGGCCTGGCCGCCGCCGGAGGTCGTGCTGGAGCGCGGGGCGTACCTGCCGGACGACTACGTCGGCGACGACGCGGCGAAGCTGGATCTGTACCGTCGGCTGGCGCGCAGCCAGTCGTCCGGCGAAATTGCACGGCTGCGGGGGGAGCTGGCCGACCGGTTCGGCCGCCTTCCGCCGGAGGCCGAGGCGCTGGTGGCCCTCACCCAGCTCCGGGTGATCGGTGCCCGTCTCGGCCTCGAATCGGTCACGGCCCGCGGCAACGAGGCGCGGCTGTCGTTCCGCGCCGGCGCGGCCCCGCGCCTGGCGCGCCTGACCGCGGCGATGGACGAGGTGCAGTTCGCCGCCGAGGTCCGCCGGACCCAGCCGCTGGTGCTGCGGTTGGAACGGCTCGGCGGGATGGACCTGCTGGCCGGCCTGGTGCACGCCCTGGGGCGTGCGTGCGCATCCACCTGAGGGGAGAACCGATGGTCCGCCGAATCGCGGTCGCTGCCGCCCTGGTCGTCGTCGCGGGGTGCTCGTTGCAGGACGCCTTCACCGGCCACGAGAACGTGGTCGCCCGGGCGGCCGGCCAGGAACTCAGCGTCGAGCGCGTCGCGGCGATGATCGCGCCCGCGAAGACCGTCCCGCTGCGGCGCGAGGTGATCGACCGCATCGCCGAGCTGTGGGTGGACTACCAGCTGCTCGCGCAGGCGGTGGCCGCCGGCGACAGCCTGACCGACAGCGCGACGATCGCCGCGGCGAGCTGGCCGTTCATCGCGCAGGCGGTGGCGAACCGGCTGCACGACACGCTGGTCGCGGGGACGGCGCCGACGCCCGCGCAGGTGGACAGCGCCTACAACGGGAGCGACCACCGGTACATCGCCCACATCCTGGTGCGCGTGGCGGCCGACACGACGGAGGCGGTGAAGGCGGCGAAGCGGCGCGTGGCCGAGGGGTACCTGGTGCAGGTGCGCGGCGGCGCCGACTTCAAGACGCTGGCCGGCCGCGTCTCGGAGGACCCGGGGTCGAAGCCCGCGGGCGGGGTGCTCGGGCTGGTGCCGCGCGGCGTCATGATCAAGGCGTTCGAGGACGCCGCGTTCGCGCTCCAGCCGGGCCAGGTGTCGAACCTCGTCGAGACGGCGTACGGCTACCACATCATCTGGCGCCCCGAGCTGGCGCAGGTGCGGGACAGCTTCACCACCGACCTCGCGGACGTGTTCGCCCAGCGGTTCGATTCGTTGTACCTCGACTCGCTCACCAACCGGACCGGCATCCGGGTACGGGGCGCGGCACCGGCGATCGTCCGCGCGGCCGCGCGGGACCTGCGTGCGGCGAAGGGCCGCAGCCGCACCCTGGCCACCTACCGCAACGGGCGGCTGATCGAGCGCGACTTCGCGAGGTGGCTCCAGGCCTTCCCGCCGCAGACCCGCGGCATGGTCCAGGAGGCGCCGGACTCCACCCTGATCGAGTTTGTCAAGAGCATCGCCCGGAACCAGATGCTGCTCGACGCGGCGGCCGCGCGGGGCATCACGCTCCCGGCCGCGGACTGGGACAGCATCCGGGCCCGCTACCGCGAGCAGCTCGCGCAGATGGTCCGCGGCATGGGGATCGCCGCCGAGTCGCTCGACGCCGACACGACGGCCCGCGCCCTCGGCCGCACCGCGGCCGCGGCGCGCGCGGTGGACGCCTACTTCGAGGCGATCTCGAGCCGGACCGGCGGCCGACCGTACTTCGAGGTGCCGCCGTTCCTGGCCGACGCGATCCGGTCCCGGCGCGAGTGGCGCATCATGTCGGCCGGCGTGGACCGCGCGCTGGAGCGCGCGCGGGTGCTGCGCGGCCCGGAGACGCCGGCGATCACGCCGCCGGGCGTCAACCAGCTGACCCCGGCCCCGATCCAGCCGTCGCCCGGCGGCCCGCCGATGCGGGGGAACTGATGCGGGGCGGGTGCGGAGGCACGGAGGCACGGAGGCGCCGGGCCACGCGCCGCCGGTTCGGCGCCGTCGTGCCCCCGTGCCTCTGTGCCCTCCTGTTCTGCGCCGCCCCCGCGCCCGCGCAGCAGCCCGTCCAGCCGATCGACCGGGTGGCCGCCGTCGTGGGCGAGCGGATCATCCTCCTCTCGGAGATCGACGAGGAGATCAACCAGCGGCGCGGGCAGGGGCTGCAGCTGCCGCAGGACTCGGCCGGGATCGAGGCGCTGCGGCGCCAGGTGCTGAACGAATTGGTGGACGACGAGGTGCTCTACCAGCGCGCGCGGCGCGACACCTCCATCAACGTGACCGACGCCGAGGTCCAGGGCGCGGTGGACCAGCAGTACCGCCAGGTGCGACAGCAGTTCCGCACCGACCAGGAGTTCCGGGTCGCGCTCCAGGGCGCCGGAATGGGGACGCCGGAGGAGTACCGCCGCTGGCTCACGGAGAAGCAGCGGCGCGCGGCCTACCAGCAGCGCTTCCTCCAGAAGCAGCAGCAGGAGGGGCGGCTCCGCGGCGGCTCGGTCTCGGAGGCGGAGCTGCGCCGGGCCTTCGACGCGGCGATGGCGCAGAACCAGCGCCGCCGTCCCGCGACGATCACCTACCGGCTGGTCGTCGTGGCCCCCGTGGCGACCGACTCGGCGCGCGCCGCCGCGCGCCTCAGGGCGGAGTCGCTTCAGGTGGAGCTGACGCGCGGGGCGGACTTCGCCGCCGTCGCGCGGCGCTTCTCCGACGATCCGGCCTCGCGCGAGACCGGCGGCGACCTGGGCTGGTTCCGCCGCGGGATGATGGTGCGGCCGTTCGAGGAGGTCGCCTTCGCGCTGCGGCCCAACGTCGTCTCCCCGGTGGTCGCGACGCAGTACGGCTTCCACATCATCCTCGTCGAGCGCATCCAGCCCGCCGAGGTGAAGGCGCGGCACGTCCTCATCACCCCCGTGGTCACGGAGGCCGATCTCGCGGCCGCCCGCGCGCGCGCGGAGCAGTACGCCGCGGCGGTCCGCGCGGGCGCGAGCGCCGACTCGATCGCGCGCATCCACGGGGATTCGGGGGAGCCGCGGCTCGTCGGCCCGGCGGACCGGGGCCAGCTGCCGCCGTCCTATGTGACCGCGTTCGAGGGCGTCGAGCCGGGCGCCGTGGTGGGGCCGTTCGTGGTGAACCCCGAGATGCCCGCGCGGACCCGCTACGTCGTCGCGCAGGTGACCGACGTGCAGCCGGAGCGCGAGTTCACCTTCGAGGAGGTGCGCGACCAGCTCCGCGCCAACCTGCTCCGCGAGAAGGGCGTGCGCAGCCTCCTCGACGACCTGCGCCGGCGCACCTACGTCGACATCCGCCTCTGACCGCCCGGGCGTGCCGCGGCGCCCGCCCGTCCTCGCCATCACCCTCGGCGATCCCCGCGGGATCGGGCCTGAGGTCGTCTCCGCGGTCCTCCCGGACCTCGCCATGGACGCGATCGTCATCGGGCCCGACGACGTCGTGCGCTATCTCAACGCGGGGCGGACGATCGGGATCGGCCCGTGGGAGGGGGGCGGCGCGACGCCGCTCGAGCGCGCGGGACGGCTGACGGGCCTCGCCGTCGAGACGGCGGTGCGGCTGTGGCGGGACGGCGTGGTGGACGCCATCGTGACGGCGCCGGGGGACAAGCGCGCGCTGCACGCGGGCGGCTACCGCGTGCCGGGGCACACCGAGCTGCTGCGCGACCTCACGGGTGTGCGCGACGTGGCGATGATGCTGGCCTCCGACCGGCTGCGCGTGGCGCTGGTCACGACCCACCTCGCGCTGCGCGACGCGCTCTCCATCCTGACCCCGGAACGCATCCAGAAGCTGGCGGAGGTGGCGCGGCGCGGGCTGCGCGACTGGTTCGGCATCGCCGAGCCGCGGCTCGCCCTGTGCGCCGTGAACCCCCACGCCGGCGAGGGCGAGCGCGTCGGCGACGAGGAGCAGCGCGTGCTGGCGCCAGCGGCGCGCGCGGCCGGCCTCGCCGGCCCGTTCTCCGCGGACACGGTCTTCGTGCGCGCGATGCGCGGCGAGTTCGACGCCGTGCTGGCGCCGTACCACGACGTGGGAATGACGGCCATCAAGGTGGCGAGCTTCGGGCGCGCGGTGAACGTCACCCTCGGCCTCCCCGTCCCGCGCACGTCCCCCGATCACGGCACGGCGCTGGACATCGCGGGGAAGGGCGTCGCCGATCCGGGCTCGATGCGGGAGGCGGTACGGATGGCTGAAGCGATCGTGCGGCGGGTCCGAGGTGATGCGTGAGGGGTGGTGGGGGATGGGTGACGGGTTCGCTGGGCCGTGCCACCCATCCACTGCCTCTCACGCCTTTCGGAACGCCACCTCCGCCACCCGTCTCCCCTCCATCGCCGTGACCTCGAAGGCGCCGCCGCTCACGCTGACGCGGTCCCCCGGCGCCGGGAGGCGGCCGAGCTGGCCGAAGAGGAAGCCGCCGATCGTCGTGTAGTCCCCGCTCGAGAGCTGGAGACCGCACTTTTCGTTGACGTCGGCGAGCGGCGTGGAGCCCGCGAACGTCTGGGCGCCGCCGGGGCCGGCGGTGGAAGGCCGCCGCGGCCGGTCGTACTCGTCCTCGATCTCGCCGACGATCTCCTCGAGCAGGTCCTCGATCGTCACCAGGCCGGCCGTGCCCCC
>CAYLJK010000149.1:0-2186 GCA_964383975.1 uncultured Gemmatimonadales bacterium
GGCGCTCCCCTGCCGGTAGGCTTCCGCGACCAGGAGAGTCCCCGCCGGGTGGAGGGCGAGGTGGCGGTAGCGCAGGTCCCCGGGCGCGGTCACCGGCACGGCCGGCCCGCCGGGGAGCGTCACCGCGAGCACCGGCCCGCCGGAGTCGGTCTGGAGCAGCGGCCAGAAGAAGGGATCGAACTCGCAGACGACCGACCCGCCGACCACCGCGACGAGACGGCCGGCGGCCACCTGGACGTCCCTGGCGATCGCGCCGGGGCCGAAGTCGTAGACGGGCACCGGCGCCTGCGCCGCCGGGTCCCAGGCATAGACGGTCGAGCTGCCGCAGAACGTGAGGTAGAGCCGTCCGTCCGCCGCCGTGACGGAGCTGGCATTGAACGTGCCGGGCAGCGTCCGGCGCGAGACGACCGCGTCCCCCTCGACGCGTGCCACCACAATCTCGATGCCCGTGTACATCGTGTCGGACGGGACGGCCACCGTGCCGGGTTTGTACCGGTACGCCATCGCGAGGTAGGCCAGCACGGTGTCGCCGAGCCAGGTCAGGTGGTGCGCCGCCATGTGGACCAGCTGGGTCACCGAGTCGGTGTACGGGAAACGGATCGCGCGGTGCACCACCCCGTTCGCGAGGTCCCCGATCGCCACCCAGCGCCAGGCGGGAGCGAGGTGCCGCGGGTTCCCGCTCTCCCCCATGATGGCGAGCCGGCCGCCGGCGCTCACGGCGTGGGCGAGCACCGTGTTGACCGAGTCCCCCTCCGTTCCGGTCCGCACGCAGATGAGCCGCGAGAGGCGCCCGATCTCCGGCCTCAGCAACCCGAGGCAGCGATCCCGGTCGTCCCGCTCGGGCACGAAGTAGGAGTAGCCGATCGCTGACCCGTCGGGGAGCCACGCGGGAAACCACTCGCTCTCCGCGTTCCAGGTGAGCCGCCGCGGCGGGGGAAGGTCCGCCCCCGGGTTCGCGTCGATGACGGGCGCGCCGAACGGGGCCTCGTGACCGCACGCGATCGCGGCGAGCACGAGGACAGCACCCGCCCTCACCGCCCCCCCACCGAGCAGCCCAACGTCCAGGGCGTCATGCGGACGTCGAAGACCCCGGCCTCCTCGATGGTCGGCCACCGGCGCGCGCCGCGCAGGAGGAAGCCGACGGCGGCCGCCATCAACCAGAGAATCCCTGCTCCGGCCTCCGCTCTCCACGCGAATCCGCCCGTGCCGAAGACGAGGAACAGCCCTGCGGCCGGCACCACGCGGAGTCCCGGCGCGACGGCGTACGTCGGCGCCGGCCCAGCGACCGGATCCGCCGGGAGCGATCCGGCTTCGACCGCCTCGACCGCGACACCGCCGGCCACCCGCGCGCCGACGCGGCCATGTTCCACCTCCACCCGCTCCGCCCCGCGCCACCGCCACTCCACTCCCTGGGGTTCCCCCCGTCGGACCGCGCCGGTGGGGACCGCGAACCGCTCCGCGGTCGGCTCCCGCGCGGCCGCCTCATTCCCCGCAGGGGCGGCCGCCGCCAGGGCGCACCGCGGCGTCGCCGTCCGGCGGGCGCGGCGGTCCAGGGCGCGGAGCGGAGCGGCCGGCGTCACGTCAGCGCGGGATCACCGGAAGGGTGATGTACGACGGGTGCGCTCGGTCGTGCAGGACGCGCTGGCGCGCGGAGACGAACGTGCTGTCCGCATTGTTGTCCCCGCCCGTGTTGAGGTTGCGCGCGTACTTGGGGAACGCCGCCGACGCGACCGCCACGCGGATGCGATGCCCCGCGCGGAAGACCAGGCCGGTGTGCCAGAGATCGATCGAATACTGCGCCGGACGGTTGCGAGCGGGGAAGACCTCGCGGTTGAACCCCTCCCGGAAACGCGCCCGCGTGATGCCGTCCTGCACCCGGTAGGCCCGGCCGTCAGGGTGCACGTCGAGGAGCATCGCCGTCCAGTCCGTGTCGCGCGCGTCGGTCGCGGCCCACAGCGTCATGGATAGCGGGCCGGTCACCTCGAGGTCGCGTTCCAGCGGGGCGCTGGTGTACACCAGGACGTCGCGGCGCTGCGCGTGCAGCTCCCGGTAGTCCTCGTTGAGGTTCAACTCGAGCACCCGCGGGTCCACGATGTACGGCGTGGGATCGCCGGGGTCGTAGGTGAACGTATCGGCCGGTTCCAGGCGCGGCGGGCCGGTGTCCAGCGTGCCGTCGCCGGCGCTAG
>CAYLJK010000149.1:2196-6496 GCA_964383975.1 uncultured Gemmatimonadales bacterium
CGCGGCCGCGACTGTGGATATAGAAGCGGGTCCACCGTGTCCGCGCCAGCGGCCACTCGCGCTCGGCGCGCCAGACGTTGTCGCCCATGATGTACAGGTCGATGGGCGGCTCGCGGTCCACGCCGTTGTCCACCCCCTTCAGCCACCGGTCGAACCACCGGAGCGCCAGCAGCTGGACGTCCACCCATGCCGCGTCCGGGAAGTCGCCGTGGAGCAGATCGGGGCGGCCGCGGTGGCTCCACGGGCCGAGCACCATGCGCTGCGGGGGACGGTCGGCGCGGCGGGCCAGGTGGATCCAGTTGGTCGTCGTGCCGTTGCCGTCATCGTCGTACCAGCCGGAGATGCCGAGCACGGGGACCCGGACGTCGGGGATGCGCGACTGGTAGTCGAGCCGCCGCCAGAAGTCGTTCAGGGTCGTGTTGGCGGTCCAGTCGCTCCAGTAGTCCATCGCCTGGCAGCCGAGCCGTCGCGGCATCTCCCGCACCGGGAGGATGTACGCAGCGCGGTCCACGTCGAGGCCGGTGATGTCCTGGTTCGTCTTCCCGCTCACCAGGCAGGCCCAGTACACGTCGGCGAGGGAGAAGACCATGTTCCAGTACGGGATGTTGAGCCACGGGTTGGGCGGCGCGACGATGGGCACGATGGCGGCCAGGTGCGGCGGCGCCAGCACGGCGGCATACCACTGGGTCCAGCCCTCGTACGAGCCGCCGATCATCCCGACCCGGCCGCTGGAGGCGGGGAGGGCGGCCGCCCACTCCACGGCGTCGTAGCCGTCGGTGTCCTGCCCCACGAGGTCCCGGAAGGTCCCGTCCGAGCCGTAGCGCCCGCGCACGTCCTGCGCAACGAAGATGTACCCGCGCTGGGCGAACCACAGGCCGCGCCCCCGCTGGCCGAGCCGCCCGTAGGGGGTGCGGAGCAGGATGACCGGGAACGGCCCGTCCCCCTCCGGGCGGACCACCATGCTCATGAGCTGCGTGCCGTCGCGGGCGCGCATCGGCACGGCCGTGTCCACGGTTGCGCCGAACGCCGAATCGGAGACGGCGCCCTGCCAGAGCCGGAACATCTCGCCGACCCGCGGCGGCGTCGCCCGGCGGACCATGCGGACCGCGTCCGCGCGCCGGTCTCCCTGCACGACGTGGCCGGTCAGCGTGTCGCCGCGCAGAACGCCGGCGACCGCGACTTGCGGCCCGAGCGTGAGGAACGCGGAGTCCCCGGCGCGACGCGTCGCGGCGACCCGCGCCGCGACGCGACCGCCGAAGCGCAGCCGCAGCGCACCGCCGGCGGAGTCGGCGGGGAGGTGCACGTAGGCCATCACCTGCCTGGCAAGCGCGCCCTGGTAGAAGTCCCAGTCGCCGGCGAGGCGGGCGGGGTTCGCGGGGGTCTGGGCCGCGAGCGCGGCGGGGAGGGCGAGGAGCAGCAGCGCGGACGGTCTCATGGCGTCATCGGAAGCGGAAGAGGAACCGACGGAAACGGGCGGCTCGCAACATGGCGCGCACGTAGGCGCCCTCGCGCCGACCTTCCTTGGCGAGGAGGCAGGCGGCGAGGCGGCGGCGGTCGGCGTCGGGCCACCGCGCGAGGTCGGGGATGAGCGCCGCCACCGGGGCCAGGCGCAGCGGCGATCCCCGAATCCCCAGGGTCCGCACGATCCGCGTGCCGATCCGTTCCTGCGCCGCGGCGCGGTCGCCGCCGTAGCGTCGCTCGATGAGGCGCGTGACGGCGAGGCCCACCCGGCGCACGGCGATGTCGCGGAAGTCACCCGGCCGCGTGCCGTCGAGGCAGAGGACCATGTCGCTGCGCGCCAGCCGCCGCAGCATGGCGTCATCCGAGCGGGCCCCGGGCCGCCGGGCGAGCCGCGCGGCCTCCTGCTCGGCGAGCCGGCGGACCCGGGCGTCCACCGGGCGGAACCCGAGCTTCCAGTAGAACCAGAACGACCCCGCCTCGATCCCCTCGGGGTTCTCGTGGCCCAGCTGGTAGCGGCGCATCACGAGCGTCCGCTGGCCGAAGTGGTGATGGAACAGCGCGGCGAACTGCACGAACACGTACGGCGACTCTCCGGCGCGGTAGGTCGGGAAGATGTTGATGGCGATGTCGGCCCGGTCGAACAGGAGCGCCGCGTAGCCGTAGCCGAGGGGGACGCCGTTCTTGACGAGGAGGGCGCCGTAGTCGGCCTCCAGCGTCAGGCGCTGCTCGCGTGCCAGCCCGATGACGTGGATCTCGAGCCCGCGGCCCGCGTCGAACCGGTAGACCTCGTCCGGGTTCCCGTGGACGATGACGTGGAACTCTCGCTCGCGCTGGCTGAGGGCGGCACGGGCGGCATCGATGATGCGCTGCCCGGCGGCGGGTCGCAGCGGGACCAGGGGCGCCACGCGCGCGCCGCGCACGGCCGCCGCGAAGTCGGCGGGCCGCTCGCGCTGGATCTCCCGGTGGTAGAAGACGCGCCGCACCGGGAGCCGCGCGTGCGTGACGCTGTCCCGGCAACCGGAGAGGTCCCAGACGAGCGGGAGGCTCAAGGACTCGTAGAGGTGGCGCGCCAGCTCCGGACCATCCCCGCGCGCGGCGAGCAGGTCGAGCAGGTAGCGCAGGGCGGTCTTCCCGCTCCCCCGCCGGGCCCACGCGACCCAGTCCCACGAGGGGACCTCGTCGTCGTCCACCCCCTCGCTCTCGGCCCAGGCGGTGCACAGCGAGAGCAGCGCGGCGATCTCGTCCCACTCGTGGCGCCGGTACGCGTCCCAGTCCACCTCGACAGCGCGGCCATAGCGCGCGGCGAACCACCGCGCCATCCGGTGATTGAACGGGTAGCGGTAGACCGTGCCGGCGATGCCGGTGTTCTCCAGCTCGTCCTTCACGGGAGCGACGCGGCGCTCGAAACCCGCCAGCTCGCGGAGCGTGGCGCGCAGCTCCCGGGCGCTCCGCGGAAAGGCGCGCCGGAAGCACAGCTGGTCGTGGCGCGCCAGCAGCGCCGCGGCCGTGGACACGGCTACACGGCCTCGCGCGCGACGAGCTCGCGGAACAGCCGCAGCAGGCGCATCGTCACAGGGCGCTCGGCCGGCATCGCCCGGCCGTCAATGCGGTGGATCGGCGCCACATCGTACACGGTCGAGGTGAGGAACAGTTCGTCCGCCGTGGCCAGCTCGTGCTGGAAGACCGGCGCCTCCCGCACCGGGATGCCGTCGGCGCGGCACAGCTCCAGCGTGGCAGCGCGCTTGAGGCCCGGCAGGATGTAGTTCGTCAGCGGGGGCGTGCGGACCTCCCCGTCGAAGACGGCCCAGACGTTTGAGAGGGTGCCTTCCGTGACCGCCCCGTCGCGGATGAAGATCCCCTCGTGCGCGCCCGCCTCCTTCGCGAGCTGGTTCGCCAGCACGTTCGGGACGAGGGCCGTCGTCTTGATGTCGCAGCGCGCCCACCGGTCGTCGGACAGGGTGATGACGGCCATCCCCGGGTCCCACCACTCGGGGTTCGGCGTGAAGGCCCACGCCCAGCCGAAGACCGTCGGCTTCGTGTCCGGCGGCGGGAAAAAGTGGGAACGCCGCGGTGCGGCGCCGCGCGTGATCTGGAGGTAGATGAGCGCGTCCGCGGCGTCGAGCCCGTTGCGCGCGAGCAGCTGGCGCGGCATCTCGTGCAGCGGCGTCAGGTACGCCCCCATGCGCATCTTGGCCAGGCTGCTCTCCAGCCGCGCGAAGTGCTCGCGCAGCATGAAGATCCGCCCCTGGTACACGCGCATCACCTCGTAGACGCCGTCACCGTACAGGAAGCCGCGGTCGAGCGGGGAGATGTGCGCCTGCTCGAGCGGGACGTAGTCGCCGTTCAGGTAGACGATGGTCATCAGCGTCCTCTCAGGATCGGCCAGCGGTCGAGCACCTGGTCGCCACGCACGACGTGGTAGGCATCGAACATCGCGGCGGTCAGGCAGGAGTGGTTCGGGATGATGCGGACCCGTTCGCCGACGGGGAGCCGGTCCCCCAGGTCTGCGCTCGCGCCGCCGCTCACGTGGCCGTGCTCCTGGGAGACGGCGGTGAGCGTGAGGACCGGGTCGACGTCGGTGCCGGTGAGGCCGCGCCGCAGCGGCCCCAGGCCCCGCCGCAGCTCGGCCGGCCCAGGACCCGTGTCCTTGGACATGGCGAGCGCGCCGGCGTCCACGATGCAGTGCCCCGCCCCAGGCTGGTGCGAGACGACGGTCGCCAGCACGGTGACGGCGATGTCCGCGGTGGTGCAGACGCCCGCGATGGCCTGCATCCAGTCGAAGAAGACATAGTTCCCCGGCCGCGCCTCGTTGGCGCCGCCGAGGTCCTCCGCGACGGTC
>CAYLJK010000150.1:0-6482 GCA_964383975.1 uncultured Gemmatimonadales bacterium
GCTCCTGCACGAGTGGCATCACGCCGACGCGCGGCGCTTCAAGGAGGGGCTGCGCGAGGAGCTGGCCCTGGTGGAGCGGCTGAAGGACCGCTTCCGGGAACCCGTGCCCGCGTGAGGATCGCCGAGCGCGTTCCGCTCGCCGACCGGACCACCCTCCGCCTCGGCGGGCCGGCGCGCTGGTTCGCCGCCTGCGTCTCCGACGACGAGGTGCGCGAGGCGCTGACGTTCGCGCGCGGGCGCGGCGTGCCGGTCCTCGTGCTCGGCGGCGGCTCCAACGTCGTCGTCTCTGACGCCGGCTTCCCCGGCCTCGTCCTGCACGTCGCCCTGCGCGGCGTCGCCCGGCAACCGGACGGCGACGCGGTGCTCGTGACCGCGGCGGCGGGCGAGCAGTGGGACGGAGTCGTCGCCGCGGCGTGCGCCCACGGCCTCGCCGGGATCGAGTGCCTCAGCGGGATCCCGGGCACGGTGGGCGCCGCGCCGATCCAGAACATCGGCGCGTACGGCCAGGAGATCGCGGAGACGCTCTTCGCGGTGGAGGTGATCCACCGCGGAACGCTGGAGCGCGACACGATCGCCGCCGCGGCGTGCGGCTTCGGTTATCGGACGAGCCGCTTCAAGCGCGGCGAGCGCGACACCTGGGTGGTGGTGGGCGTGCGGCTTCGGCTGCGGCCCGGCGGTCCCGCGCCCCCGCGCTACCAAGAGCTGGAGCGGGCCCTCGCGGCCGCCGGCCATCCCGACGGCAGGGCCCCGGCCGAGGCGCTGCAGCACGTCCGGGAGACGGTGCTCGCGCTGCGGCGCCACAAGTCCATGGTCCTCGACGACGCCGACCCCGAGACGCGTTCGGTCGGCTCGTTCTTCACGAACCCGGTCGTCGGCGAGGCGGTCCTGCACGAGGTGGAGCGCCGCTGGGCCGCGCGCGGGGGGAGCGGCGCGGTGCCGCGCTGGGCGGCGCCCGGCGGCGTGAAGCTCTCGGCGGCGTGGCTGGTCGAGCGCGCCGGCTTCCCGCGCGGCACGCGCCGCGGCGGCGTCGGCGTCTCGGCGAACCACAGCCTGGCCCTCGTGAACCGCGGCGGGACCAGCGCGGAGCTGCTGGAGCTGGCCGGGGAGATCCGGGCGGCCGTGGCCGAGGTCTTCGGAGTGGAGCTGGAGACGGAGCCGGTGGTGGTGGGAGGACGGGAGAGCACGAGGGGGGGAGAACGGGAGGGATAGTGGGGGCGCGTCCGTGCCCCCGTGCCCTCCGCAGGAGCACCATGAACACCTAGCGCGTCCGCGCGTCCCTCGCGGGCCGCTACGCGATCGAGCGCGTGCACCAGTCCCCGGTGGTGGACGCGGTGCCCATCGCGTGCGACGTGGCCGAAGGGATCGAGCGCGCGCACCGGCACGGCGTCCTGCACCGCAACGTGACGCGGCCGCTCCAGTGCCCATCCGCCGAGCCGGGCGCGCAGCCGGGCTTCCTCCTGGGCACGCCCGAGTACCCCCGGCGACTGAGCCGCTCAGTCGCGGCGCTCCTGTTCGCCAACGTCGGCGGCATCCCCGAAGCGGCGACGCGGTCAGGCTTCGGCCACCGGGACTGGGTCGCGCACGACGCCGGCCTGGACGCGCTGCGGCAACATCCGAGATTCCAGCAGTTGATCCGGCGCGGGGAGTGATGGGTAGTGATGATGGGTGGTGGGTCCAACGGCCCGACAAACCTCTCACCCACCACTCAGTACTGCATCACCGATCAGCCGTCACCGCGCACCGCCCTCCACCAGCACCCTCCCCTCGACGCCCCCCAGGCGCGCATCCCCGCCCACGCGCACCACGAACCATCCCGGCTCGACGACACGCCGTTCGTCCGCGGCGATGAGCGAGAACTGGCGCGGGGCGACGGCGAAGGTCACGCGGCGGCGTTCGCCGGGCGCGAGCGCGACGCGCTCGAATCCCGCGAGTGCGCGGATGGGGACGGGCGCCGACGCCGCCTCGTCGCGCAGGTAGAGCTGCACGACCTCCTCCCCGGCCCGCGCGCCGGCGTTTTCGATCTCGACGGAGACCGTCACCGTGTCGCCGACCCGCACGCGCTCCGGGAGCCGGAGGTCGCGGTAGGCGAAGCGCGTGTAGCTCAGCCCGAAGCCGAACGGCCACAGCGGCTCGCCGCGGAAGTAGCGGTACGTCCGCCCCTCCATGCGGTAGTCCGCGAACGGCGGCAGATCGTCGGCCGAGCGGTAGATGGTGACGGGGAGCCGCCCCGACGGCGCCACGTCGCCGAACAGCACCTCGGCGATGGCGGTGCCCGCAGCCTGGCCCGGGTACCACGCCTGGACGATGGCAGGGACGTGCTCCGCGGCCCACGGGATGGCGACCGCGCTCCCCGAGAGGAGCACCAGCACGACGGGCGTGCCCGTCGCCACGACCGCGCGCAGCAGCTCTTCCTGCACCGCCGGCAGGCCCAGCGACACGCGGTCGCCGCCGCGGAAGCCCGCGATATCGACCGGCATCTCCTCTCCCTCGAGCCGCGGCGAGAGCCCGAGGAACAGCACCGCCACGTCCGCGGCACGCGCGGCTTCCACCGCATCGTCCAGCAGCCGCGGCTCCGGCACGGCCCAGACGAGCTGCACGATCGCGTCGGCGCGCCGGTCGAAGTACTCCAGCCGCAGGGGCCGCGCCTCCTCGGCGCGCAGCTCCACCGCCGCCGACGCGGTCCACACCACGTGGCGGTCCGACTGCTCCACCAGGAGGGAATCGCCGAGCCACAGCTTCGCGGCTCCGAACGCGCGCACGCCCAGCGCGTAGCGGCCCGTGACGGGAGCGGCCAGCGCTCCGGTCCAGCGGACGCTGAAGCTGTCGGCGGGAACGCCGGGCGCCGCCGGCGCCTCCCACCAGGTGAAGTCCACGGACGGGTCGGCGCGGGTCGCGATCGGCTCACCGGCGAAGCGGGGGTTCCCGAAGTAGCGGCCCTGGAGCCCGCGCAGCGCCGACGCCGGCACCGGGGTCAGGATCGCCATGCCGGTGGCGACGTCGCTGCCGCGCGCATACCGCACCCGCTCGGCGCCGAGGCGCCGGCGCAGGCCCTCCAGCGGGGTCACCGGGGCCGACGGCTGGCCGTTGTAGTTGCCGAGGAGAAGGTCCACGTCATCGGCGTTGGGGCCGATGACCGCGACGCGGCGCAGGTCGGAGCGGAGCGGGAGCAGGCCCCCCTCGTTGCGCAGCAGGACGAGCGACCGGCGTGCCGCCTCGAGGGCGAGGGCCGCGTGCTCGGGCGACTCGTTGACCGTGACAGGGGTTCCCGCGTACGGCACGCGCTCCGGCGGGTCGAACATCCCGAGCCGCATCCGCGCGCGGAAGAGCCGCGCGACCGCCGTGTCGAGCTCGGCCTCGGTGACGAGTCCGCGCTGCACCGCCGCGACGAGACTCCGGTACTCCGGCCCGCACGAGAGGTCCGTCCCGGCGCGCAGGCTCCGCGCGGCGGCCTCGGTCTCATCGGCGGCGACGCGGTGCCCCTGGTGGATGTCCGTGATGGCCCAGCAGTCCGAGACGACGTACCCCTCGAACCCCCACTCGTCGCGCAGGATGCGGCGCAGCAGCCGTGTGCTCGCGCACGCTGGGTCGCCGAGGACGCGGTTGTACGCGCACATCACCGAGCACGCGCCCCCCTCGACGACCGACGCCTCGAACGCGGGGAGGTAGGTCTCGCGCAAGTCGCGCTCGTCCACGACGGCATCGAAGCCGTGGCGCTCCGGCTCCGGACCGCTGTGGACCGCGTAGTGCTTCGGCGTGGCGACCGCGCGCAGGTAGCGCGGGTGGTCCCCCTGGAGGCCGCGCACGAACGCGACGGCGAGCCGGCCGGTGAGGTACGGGTCCTCGCCGTAGGTCTCCATCCCGCGGCCCCAGCGGGGATCGCGGAAGATGTTGATGTTGGGCGACCAGAAGGTCAGGCCCTCGTAGATCCCGTGGCGTCCCTGGCGCACCGCGTGATGGTGCTTCGCACGCGCCTCCACGCCGATCGCGGAGGCCACGCGGCGCATCAGCGCCGTGTCCCACGTGGCCGCGAGGCCGATCGCCTGCGGGAAGACGGTGGCGCGGCCGGCGCGGGCGACGCCGTGCAGCCCTTCGTTCCACCAGTTGTAGGCGGCGATGCCGAGGCGCGGCACCGCCGGGGCGTCGTACTGCACCTGCGCCGCCTTCTCCTCGAGCGTCATCCGGGCCACGAGGTCGGCCACGCGCAGGTCGAGCGGCAGGTCGGGATCGAGGTACGGGTGCACGGCCGGGACCGGAGCCGTGGGAGCGACGGGGCGCGCAACCGGCGCGCAGGCGGCGGCGACCGCGGCGAGGACCAGGAGGGGGAAGCGCATGGGGAGAATAGGCAGCAGGCAGTAGGCAATGGGCAATGGGTGGTCGGAGACGGCCGCACCGCCATTGCCTAATGCCTGCCGCCTATGGCCTATTCTCTCCATGCTCAGCGCCCTCCCTGCACTCCTGTTGATCGCCGGCTCCCAGGACTCTCTCGCCGCTCCCGGCGTCTCCCGCGCCCTCGCCGAGCACCGCGCGCGCACGATCGCCGAGGTCGAGTACGACCTCGTGCTCGACGTGTCGGCGCTCGACAGCGCCGTCGGCCAGGTCGGGATCCGGTTCCGCCGCAGCGGCGAGGGCGACGTCATCCTCGACTTCCGCGGCCGCCGGCTGCTGCGTATCACGGCGAACGGTGCGCCGCTCGCGCTGGACGCGTGGAACGGCGCGCACGTCCGCATCGGCGCCGCGGCGCTGCGCCCGGGACCGAACACCGTCGCGGTCGCCTTCGTGGCGGAGATCGCGCCGAGCGGAGCGAGCATCATCCGCGTCCACGACCCGGACGGGAGCGACTACCTCTACACCCTCCTCGTCCCCGCCGACGCGAACCAGCTCTTCCCCTGTTTCGACCAGCCCGACCTCAAGGCGCGCGTCAGCCTCACCCTCACGACGCCGTCCGGCTGGACGGCCGTCGCGAACGGCCCGCTGGAGCGCACGCTCACGGCCGGCGCGCGGACGACCCACCGCTTCGCCGCGATGCCGCCGATCAGCACGTACCTCGTCGCCTTCGCGGCGGGCCCCTGGCACCGCGCGACCCTCACGGCGGACGGGCGGACGCTCCACGCCTACGTGCGGCGCTCCCGCGCCGCCGAGGCGGACCTCGACACCGTGCTCGCGCTGAACGCGCGGGCGCTGGCGTGGATGGAGGGGTACTTCGACCGGCCGTACCCGTTCCCGAAGTTCGACCTGGTTCTGGCGCCGGCGTTCCCGTTCGGCGGGATGGAGCATCCGGGCGCCGTCTTCTACAACGAGGACCGGTTCATCTTCCGCGAGCGGCCGACGGTGCCCCGCCGGCTCGGCCGCTTCAGCACGATCCTCCACGAGGTCGCGCACATGTGGTTTGGCGACCTCGTGACGATGCGGTGGTTCGACGACCTGTGGCTCAAGGAGGGCTTCGCCACGTACATGGCGGCGCAAGCGCTCCAGGACCTCGACCCCGAGAGCGGCGCGTGGAAGACGTTCTACCTCGCGAACAAGCCCGCGGCCTACGGCGTGGACCAGACCCTCGGCACCACGCCGCTCTGGCAGGCGCTGGCCAACCTCGACCAGGCGAAGAGCGCCTACGGCGCGATCGTGTACAACAAGGCGCCGTCGGTCCTGAAGCAGCTCCAGTACGTCGTCGGTGACTCCGCGTTTCGCGCGGGCGTGCAGGGGTTCCTCACCGCGCACGCCTTCGGCAACGCGACGTGGCAGGACCTGCTCGCCGCCGTCGGCCGCGCAGCGGGCCGGCCACTCGATGACTTCAGCCGTCACTGGATGCTGCGGCCCGGGATGCCGGAGGTCGAGCAGCGCCTTACCGTGGACGGCGGGCGCATCCGCCGGCTCGAGCTGGTGCAGCGCCCCGCCCGGCCGCTCTCGGGCAGCGACCCGTGGCCGATGCGCACCCAGGTCCTGCTGTGGTATCCAGACCGACCCGCCGTGGTGCTCCCGGTCGAGCTGCGCGGGCGGGTGGCGGAGGTGCGCAGCGCCCGCGGGCTCCCCGCGCCCGCGTTCGTGTATCCCAACGCCGGCGACTACGGCTACCTGCTCGCCCTGCTGGACACCGCGAGCGTGCGGGCGCTGGAGGAGGGCGCCCTCGCCCGCGTGGCCGATCCGCTGCTCCGCGCGATGCTGTGGAATTCGCTCTGGGACCAGGTCCGTGCGCTGCGCCTCGCGCCCGAGCGCTTCGTCGCGCTCACGCTCCGCCAACTCCCGGCCGAGCGGGACCAGCAGATTCTCCCCGGCGTGCTGGCGCGGCTGGGCCGCGCCGCGGGAGCGTACGTGGACTCGGTGACGCGCGCGGCCCTGCGCCCCGGGATCGAACGCGTCCTCTGGGCCGGCGCCTCCGACACCGCGCTCGCCTACGGCCTGCGGCGCGCGTACCTCGACGCGTTCATCGCGTCCGCCTCGACCGCGGACGGCGTCGCCCGGCTCACGGCGCTCTTCGCGGCGGACTC
>CAYLJK010000151.1:0-6450 GCA_964383975.1 uncultured Gemmatimonadales bacterium
CCTTCTCGATGTACGTGTCCGTCGCCGGGACGTACGCCTCGGGCTGGTAGTAGTCATAGTAGGAGATGAAGTACTCGACGGCGTTCGATGGCAGGAAGCTCTTGAACTCGCCGTAGAGCTGCGCCGCCAGGGTCTTGTTGTGGGACAGGACGAGCGTCGGCAGGCCCAGCGCCGCGACGACGTGCGCCACCGTCATCGTCTTCCCGGACCCGGTCACGCCCAGCAGCACCTGGTACGGGTCCCCGCGCCGGAAACCCCGGACGAGTTCCGCGATCGCCCTCGGCTGGTCGCCTGCGGGCTGGAACGGCGCCTCGACGCGCAGCGCCGTCACGTCTCGACGCGTTCGCGCCGACCGATCTCGGTGATCCCCTTCACCCGCCGGACGGCCTTCAGGACCTTGTTCAGGTGGGAGAGGTTCTCCACCTCGACGATGACGTGGCCGTGCATCCCGCCGAGGCCGCTGGCCAGCTCCACGTTCCGGATGTTCGTCCCCGTGCCCGAGATGGCGGTGCAGAGGTCGGCGTAGAGGCCGCGCCGGTCCTCGCCCTCGACGGCGAGCCGGACGGTGAACACCTCTCCCTCGACCTCCTGCCAGTCGAGTTCCATGCGCCGCTCGGGGTCCGCCAACGCGAGGACGTTGGGGCAGTCGGCGCGGTGGATGCTGATGCCCCGCCCCCGCGTGACGTAGCCGATGACCTTGTCCCCCGGCACGGGCTGGCAGCACTGCGAGTAGCGGACCATCAGCCCGTCCACCCCCTGGATCCGCACGCCGCGGCCGGCGCGCATCCGCTGCACCAGCCGCCCGATCGCCGTGGCGGGCGGCGCCGGCGGCGGTTCGGCGGCGGCCTCGGGGAGATCGGGGTGGAGCGCCTTGACGACCTGCCCGGTCGCCACGTCGCCGCGGCCGAGCGCCGCCTCGACGTGGCTCCAGTCGGCCATCGAGAGCGTGCGGGCCGCGTCCGTCTGCTGCGCGTCGGTCGCCTTCGGGAGGCTGCGCCGCCGCACCTCGCGCGCCAGGATCTCCTGCCCCAGCTGCACCGACGCGGCATGCTCCTCCTGCTTGATCCACTGGCGGATCTTGGCGCGCGCGCGCCCCGTGTGCACGTGCGCCAGCCAGTCGCGCGAGGGCCGCGCGTTGGGCGACGTGAGGATCTCCACCGCGTCGCCGTTCTTGAGCTGGCGGTGCAGCGGCGCGATGCGCCCGTTGACCTTCGCCCCCTGGCAGCGCAGCCCCACCTCGGTGTGCACCGCGAACGCGAAGTCGATCGGCGTCGCCCCCTTGGGCAGCCGCTTCACGTCCCCCTCGGGCGTGAAGACGAAGATCTCGTCCTGGTACAGGTCGATGCGCAGGAACTCCAGGAACTCCTGCGGACTCGACGCCTCCTGCTGCCGGTCGATGAGCTGGCGGAACCAGGTCAGGTGGCGGTCCAGCTCGTCGCGCGGCCGGCCCTCCTTGTAGAGCCAGTGCGCCGCGATGCCGTACTCCGCCGTGTGGTGCATCTCGCGCGTGCGGATCTGGATCTCGTAGAGGTGGCCGGAGGGCCCGAACACCGTGGTGTGCAGCGACTGGTACCCGTTCGACTTCGGCTGGGCGATGTAGTCCTTGATGCGCTCCTGGAGCGGCGTCCAGTGGGCGTGGATGATCCCGAGCGCGTGGTAGCAGTCGGGGACCGAGTTCACCAGCACGCGGATCGCCATGAGGTCGTAGATCGCCTCATAGGGAAGCCGGCGCGACTCGATCTTCTTGTGAATGGACCAGAGGTGCTTGGGCCGGCCGGTCACCTCGACGTCGGCGATGCCGGCCTTGTCCAGGGCCTGGCGCAGCGGCCCCCGCATCCGCTCGACCAGCTCCTCGCGCTCCCCGCGGCGCGCCTGGACCTTCTTCGCCAGCGTCCGGTAGTCCTCGGGCTCCAGGAACTTGAAGGCGAGGTCCTCCAGCTCCGCCCGGACCCGTCCCATGCCGAAGCGGTGGGCGAGCGGGGCGTAGATCTCGCGCGTCTCGAGCGCGATGCGGTGCTGCTTCTCGGGCGGGAGGTGCTCCAGCGTCCGCATGTTGTGGAGCCGGTCGGCGAGCTTGATGATGACCACCCGCGCATCGCGCGCCACCGACACCAGCAGCTTCCGGTAGTTCTCGACCTGCTCCTCGGCGGCCGAGCGGAACTGCAGGCTCGACAGCTTGGTGAGGCCGTCCACGATCGCCGCGACCTCGGTGCCGAACTCGCGCTCGAGATCGGCCACCGTGACGTCGGTGTCCTCGACCACGTCGTGCAGCAGCCCGCACGCCACCGACACCGAGTCGAGGTGGGTCTCCACGAGGATCCGCGCCACGGCGATCCCGTGGCTCACCGCCTCCTCCCCCGACCACCGCTTCTGGCCGCGGTGCGCGCGCGCCGAGAGCTGGTAGGCCCGCTCGATCAGCTCGAGGTCGAGCCGGTCCGCGAACGGTTCGAGGACGTCGGCGAGGCCGGGGATCGCCGGCACGGCGGGCGCGGTCACAGCAGCCCCGATTCCGCGAAGGAGACGTAGCGCCCGCGGCCGACCACCACGTGGTCGTACACCGGGAGGTCCAGCACGCGCCCCGCCTCGACCAGCTGCCGCGTCACGGCGCGGTCGTCCGCCGACGGGGTCGGGTCCCCGGAGGGGTGATTGTGCACCACGATCATCCCCGAAGCCGCCTCGGCGATGGCCCCGCGGAACACCTCCCGAGGATGGACGAGTGACGCGTTCACCAGCCCCCGTGTGACGAGCAGGTCGCGCAGAACACCGCTCTGGGCGTCGAGCGCGAGGACGTGGAACTCCTCGACCGGCAGGTCCACGAGCCGTGGAGCGAACCAGCGGTAGACGTCCGACGGTGCGCGGATGCGCGGCCGCTCGCCCCGCGCCTCCTCCTGCAGCCGGCGGCCGAGCTCCAGGGCCGCCGCGATCCGTGCCGCCTTGACCGGCCCGACGCCGCCGCGGCGGGCCAACTCGGCGGGGGGTCGCCGCGCCAGGGCGCCCAACGGTCCCCCCGAAGCGGCGAGCAGCTCCGCGGCCAGCTCCAGCACCGGCTGCCCGGGCCGCCCGGTAGACAGAAGGATTGCCAGCAGTTCGGCGGCGGTCAATGCGGTCGGTCCGAGCCGGAACAGCCGCTCACGCGGCCGGTCGGTGCACGGCCCGTCGCTCGAGGTCCAGGTCATCGGGGGCCTCCGGCCCGGCGGACAGTCTGCGCCCCGGCGGGGCGCCGGCGGACCGAGCGGCCCGCCTGCGCCCCACGATGGCCGCGCCGTGCCGGCTCCGCCTACCCGTTCTGACCGCATCGGTGCGCGAAATCCCGCACCCCCGAGACGCAGCGGGCCCCGGATTGCTCCGGGGCCCGGGGCCCGCCGTGCGGTCGCTCCCGCGCCTACAGCCCGGCCCCGTGGCACTTCTTGAACTTCTTCCCCGAGCCGCAGGGGCACGGATCGTTGCGCCCGGTCTTCTCCCAACCGGACGGGAGGCCGGCGCCGGCCCCCGCCGCTCCACCCGCGAACGGCGCCGCCGCGGCCCCCCGGAGCGTCCGCGCCGGCGGCTCCGCCCCGACCAGCGCGTCGTCCGCCACGACGTCCGCGACCCGCCCCGCCGCAGGCCGTACCCCCGTCCCGGGCAGCGCCGGACCGCTGAAGGTGCGCGGCGGCGGGGGCGGTGGGGGCGGAGGCGAGGCCGTGACCTGCACCTTCAGGAACTGCTCCGTGAACGTGGACCGCAGGTCCGCCATGAGGTCCACGAACATGTCGTAGGCCTCCTTCTTGTACTCGACGAGCGGGTCCCGCTGGCCCCACGCGCGGTAGGTGATGGCGTTGCGCAGCTGGTCCACGTCGTACAGGTGGTCCTTCCACTTCTCGTCAATGACCCGGAGCATCACCTGGCTCAGCACCTGCTCGGCCAGGTTGGTCATCGGGACCACGTTCCCCGCGGCGTCCACGAAGCGCAGGTCGCGCCCGTACTGGTCGAGCGCCTGCACCTTGCGCTGGAACGCCTCGCGCGCGTGGCGGCGCACGAACTCCAGCAGCCCGTCGCGCGTGCGGGGCGCCGGGAACCGCTCGACCTCGGGGAGCAGCACCAAGTACCGCATCTGGATCTGCTCGCGCAGCGTCTCGAGGTCCCACTCCTCCGGGTGGCGCGAGGTCGCGAAGGTCTCGTTGACCAGCCGCTCGACCGCGGCGTCCACCATGCGGATCGCCTCCGCCTTCAGCTCCTCCCCGCCCTCCAGCGCGAACAGCCGCAGCGAGTACACGACCTCGCGCTGCTGGTTCATCACGTCGTCGTAGTCGAGGAGCCGCTTGCGCGCCTGGAAGTTCTGCAACTCGATGCGCTTCTGCGCCCCCTCGATGGACTTCGTGACCCAGGGATGCTCGATGACCTCGCCCTCCTCCGCCCCCATCCGGTCCATCAGGCCGGCGATGCGGTCGGAGCCGAACAGCCGCATCAGGTCGTCCTCGAGCGAGAGGAAGAAGATGGACCCGCCCGGGTCCCCCTGACGTCCGGAGCGGCCGCGCAACTGGCGGTCGATGCGCCGCGACTCGTGGCGCTCGGTGCCGATGATCTGGAGGCCGCACGGCGGGTCCACCATGCAGCCGCGCTCCCGCACCGCCGCCGGGCCCAGGTCCGCCTGCTCAACCGCCTGGCCGAACGGCGCCTGCTTCGTCGTGATGGCGCAGACCCGGCACTGGGTCACGCCCGGGCCGAGCTTGATGTCGGTCCCGCGGCCGGCCATGTTGGTGGCGATCGTGACCGCGCCCGGCTGCCCCGCCTGCGCCACGATCTCGGCCTCGCGCTGGTGGTACTTCGCGTTCAGCACCTCGTGCCGGAGGCCGCGCCGCTTCAGCATCCGCGACAGCGTCTCGGACACCTCCACGCTCACGGTGCCGACCAGCACCGGCAGGCCGCGCCCGTGCAGCCGCTCGACCTCGTCCACGATCGCGTTGTACTTCTCCCGCCGCGTGCGGTAGATGCGGTCGTGTTTGTCGATGCGCCGCACCGGCCGGTTGGTCGGGATGACGGAGACCTCCAGCCCGTAAATGCGGAAGAACTCCTCCTCCTCCGTCTCCGCGGTGCCGGTCATCCCCGCCAGCTTCTGGTACATCCGGAAGTAGTTCTGGATGGTGATCGTGGCGAGCGTCTGCGTCTCGCCCTTGATCTGCACCCCTTCCTTCGCCTCCACCGCCTGGTGGAGGCCATCCGACCAGCGCCGGCCGGGGAGGATGCGGCCGGTGAACTCGTCCACGATGTACACCTGGCCGTCCTGGACGACGTAGTCCACGTCCTTCTCGTACAGGGCGTGGGCGCGGAGCAGCTGGTGGACGATGTTGAGCTTCTCGCTCTTCGCGGCGTAGTCGGCCTCCAGGGCGAGGCGCCGCTCGACGCGCTGGTGCGCCGTCAGCGTGTCGTCGCGCTCGAGCTTGGCCACCTCCTGCGACAGGTCCGGCACCAGGAACAGCGCCTGCTCGCTCGGCGCCAGCGTGTCCACGCCACGGTCGGTGAGGTGGACCGAGTGCCCCTTCTCGTCGAGGACGAAGTAGAGCGCCTCCTCGATGTCGCGGAACTTCTGCTGCGAGGCGGGGAGCCGCCGGTCCGCCAGGTGGTCCAGCTCCACCCGCTGGACCGCCTTCTTCGCCCCCTGCTCGTTGAGGAAGCGCAGCAGCCGCTTGTGCTTCGGCATGCCGAGCCGCACCTGGTAGCCCTTGACCGCGGCCTCGTACTCCTGCTTCTCGGCCCACAGCCGCTCGGCCTCGGCCATCAGCTCGTTCGCGACCTCGTTCTGCCGCCGGGCGAGCCGGGACACCATCTGGTTGAACTCGGCGTACTTCGAGTCCGATTCGTCGGCGACCGGCCCCGAGATGATGAGCGGCGTGCGCGCCTCGTCGATGAGGATCGAGTCGACCTCGTCGACGATGGCGTAGTGCAGGCCGCGCGCCACGCGGTCGGCCACGTCGGTGACCATGTTGTCGCGCAGGTAGTCGAAGCCGAACTCGTTGTTCGTGCCGTAGGTGATGTCGGCGAGATAGGCGGAGCGCCGCTCCGGGGAACCCGGCTCGGTGTCGTCCAGGCAACCCACCGTCAGGCCGAGCCAGGTGTAGAGGTGCCCCATCCACTGCGAGTCGCGCCGCGCCAGGTAGTTGTTCACCGTCACGAGGTGCACGCCCTCGCCCGGCAGCGCGTTGAGGTAGATCGGCAGCGTCGCGACGAGCGTCTTCCCCTCGCCCGTCGCCATCTCCGCGATCTTCCCCTGGTGCAGCACGATGCCGCCGATGAGCTGCACGTCGTACGGCACCATGTCCCAGGTCAACGTGTGCCCGGTGACCGTCAGCGTGGTGCCGAGGAGCCGCCGGCACGCCTCGCGCACGGTGGCGAACACCTCGGGGAGCAGGTCGTCCAGCACGGCGGCCGTCTCGCGTTGCAGCGCGCGCTCCTGCTCGAGCAGCTCCCGGTCGA
>CAYLJK010000152.1:0-6397 GCA_964383975.1 uncultured Gemmatimonadales bacterium
GTCGGCCACCCGCAGGTCCTGGCGCGCTTGGACCATGACCGGCTGCGCCTGCGTGGCCAGGCCCAGCGCCTCCGCCAGCGTGATCGGCCGGGGTTCCTGGGCGGCGAGCGAGCCCGCCCCGGCGGCCGCGAGCACGGCCGCGACGACGACATGACGCATCCTAGTTCCTGCCCTTCCGGTCGTCCTGCATCGCCCGCTCGCGCATGGCGCGCTCCTGGGCGAGCAACGAGTCGTAGCGGACGCGCTGGGCGTCCGTGAGCATCGCGCGGATCTCCTCGCGCATCGCGTGGCGCAGCGAGTCCATCCGCGGGCGGATGGTCTCGAAGGTCTCCTGCATCGGCGCGCGGTAGCGCGCGAGCGCCGCGCGCACGCTGTCGGTCTGCGCCGAGTCGAGGTGCAGCTGCTGGGCCAGGCGCGCCGCGTACCCCTCGCGCCCGCGCATCTCGGGCCGCGGACGGCGGTGCGCCCAACGCGACCAGCCGGCGCCACCGGCGAACCCGGCCGCCAGCACGGCGAGCAGGAGCAGCAGCGCCCACAGCTTCGAGGTCGGCAACATGGGCTACTCCTGGACGGCGGCGGCGAGGGTGATCGCCGCCACGTCCTCGGGAAGCGCGCTCGAGAGCACCGGGTACTCGGCGACCGAGGCCGCGGGCGGCTCCGCCGGCAGCGCGGGTAACAGGCCCAGCACGGCGAGGACGAGCAGCGCCGCCACCAGCCACGGCCGCGCCCACAGCCCGATCCAGCCGAGCACCGGCGCCGTCTCGGCGGCCTGCCGGCGGCGGTGGAGGGCGCCGCTGGCCCGCAACAGCACCGCGTCCACGAACGCGCGCCCGTCGTCCGCCGGCGTCAGCAGCTCCCGCAGATGGTCCGTCATCTCACGCTTCCTCCGTTCCGGGCGCGTACATGCCGAGCGCCGCGCGCAGGGCCCGCCGCGCGTGGAAGACGTCCGAGCGGACCGTCCCTTCCGGGATCCCGAGGACCGCCGCGATCTCCGCGTGCGCGTAGCCCTCGACGTCGAACAGCGTCACGGCGACCCGCTGCCGCTCGGGGAGCGTCGCGAGCGCCGCCGCCAGCCGGCCCCGGATCTCCGCCGCCTCCGCGTCCGCCGCCGGCGAAGGGAAACGCGAGGCCACCTGCTCCTCGAGCACCTCCGCCCGGCGCACCTTCCGCCGCCGCAGCAGGTCGATCGCCGCGTTGGTGGCGATCCGCATCAGCCACGGCCCGAACGGGCGCCGCCGGTCGTACGTCTCGATGCGGTCCAGCGCCGAAAGAAACGCGTCCTGCGCCGCGTCATCCGCATCGTGCGGATCGCCGGTGACCGCCCGGCAGGTCCGCCGGACCGCTTCCTGGTATCGGAGCACCAGCTCGCCGAAGGACTCCCGGTCGCCGGCGGCCGCCGCCGCGGCCAGGGCTGCGTCCGTCTTCCGGATGGGAGTACGCAGGGGCGGGTCCGGTCGTTGAGCCCCGCGGTCAGGCCGGGGGCGGGGAGCCGAGGCCGAGCGCGCCCTCGACGGGCCGCAGGGCCTCGATCACGAAACCGATATGGGCGTCCAGGTCCACGCCGAGCTCCTCGGCACCCTGCCGGACCTCGTCGCGGTTGACGCCGCGGGCGAACGCCTTGTCCTTCAGCTTCTTCTTCACGGAACCCACCTCGAGGTCCGCGAGGCTCCGGCTCGGTCGGACGAGCGCGCAGGCCACCAGGAAGCCGCACAGCTCGTCCACGGCGAAGAGGGTGCGCGCCAGGAGCGTCTCGCGCGGCACCCCCGTATAGGATGCGTGGGAGAGGATCGCCCGTCGCAGGTCCTCCGGAAAGCCGCGCGCGGCGAGGATGCGCGAGCCCTCGGTCGGGTGCTCCGCGGTGGGGCTGTGCGCCTCGTTCGGGAAGCGCTCATAGTCGAAGTCGTGCAGCAGGCCCACCACCCCCCACGTCTCCTCGTCCTCGCCGTAGCGGCGGGCATAGGCGCGCATGGCGGCCTCGACCGCGAGCATGTGCTTGCGGAGCGCGTCGGAGGCGGTGTACTCGTGGACCAAAGCCAGGGCGTCGTCGCGGGTCATGGAGAGTGATTAGGTGATGGGTGAAGGGTGAGGGGTGATGGGTGAGGGGTCTCCTCAATCATACCGCTCTCAGCGCGAGGCTGGCTTCGCGATCCCCGATTCCCCCCCTTCCCGATTCCCGACCCCGATGCGAACGGGGCGCCGGTGTGCGGGCGCCCCGTGGCCGGACCACGGCAGCCGCGCGCCTAGTGCACGCCCGGCGGGGTCTGCGCGGGGGCGGGCATCTGGCTCACCGCGACCGGCAGGCTCGCCTGGCGCTCGCCGTCCACCGAGATGTCGAAGTGGAAGGTCCCCGGGCGCTCGAGCGGCACGTCGAACGAGAGCACCGCGCCGGCCTCGACCTCGGTGACGCCCGCCGGCGGCTCGCCGATCTGCACCGTGCCGTCGCCGCGCAGCACCTCGCGGCCGTCGGGGTCGTGGAGCACGATCTGCACGGGATGCTCGCCGATCTCGGTACGGCGCCCCTTGAGGCGCAGCACCAGGTGCAACCGCGGGTGCACCGCCGGGAAGCGCTCCACCCAGATCCGCTCGAAGATCCCGATGACCGAGAGCTTCCCCGACTGGTCGATGAGCGCGTGGTCGCAGACCACCGCGAGCGCGACGTTCACGCGTCCTGCACGCGGATCGAGTTGACGACGTCCCCCTGCCGGATCTGGTACACCACCGCCATCCCCGTCGTCCCCACCTTCCCGAAGACGGTGTGCACGCCGTCCAGGTGCGTCAGCCGCCCATGGCAGACGAAGAACTGGGAGCCGCCAGTGTCCTTCCCCGCGTGCGCCATCGAGAGTGAGCCCGCCTCGTGGAGGTGCGGATTCCCCTTCGTCTCGCACTTGATCGTGTAACCCGGGCCGCCCGTGCCGATGCGGGGATTGGCGGCGTCCCGGCTCAGCGGGTCACCCCCCTGCGCCACGAAGTCCTTGATGACGCGATGGAACCGCGTGCCGTCGTAGAAGCCGCCGTTGGCGAGCTTCTCGAAGTTGGCCACCGTGCCCGGGGCCTCCACGGGGAACAGCTCCGCCTCGAATGTCCCACGCACGGTGTCGAACACGGCCTTCTTCACTCGGTCTCCGCGGCTGTCTGATGAATGGTGACCAGCTCGAGGATCCGCAGCTTGCGGGTCCCGGCCGGCAGCTGCACGACCACGGTGTCGCCGACCCGCTTCTCCACCATGGCGCGGCCGAGCGGCGAGGCGATGGAGATGTGCGTGGGGTCGTCGAAGTCCATGGAGTCCGGCACGACCAGCTCGTAGCTCTCGGTCCGCTTCGTCACCAGGTCCTCGACCACCACCTTGGAGCCGAGACCCACGCCGTCCACCGGGATCTTCGACGGGTCGATGGAGTTCAGCTTCGCGAGGCGGGCGCGCAGGTGCGAGAGCCGCGCCTGCACGAACCCCTGCCGCTCGAGCGCGGCGTGATAGTCGCCGTTCTCGCGCAGGTCGCCGTTCGCGAGCGCCTTCTTCAGCGCCTCGGGAAGGACGAAGGTGAGTTCGTGGTTCAGACGCTCGATCTCTTCACCGAGCTTCTGCTTCGCCGCCTCGATCATGCCGAATCCTAGCTCCCGCGACCGAACGTTTCCAGCGTGTGGCGCAGGCCGGCGCCCTCCCGGACCGGGGCCGCGCACCCCACCCCGGCGCACACCAGCGCCACCGGCGGCTCGACACCCGGCACCGGCGACCGCCGGGTCGGGACCACCACCCGCCGCGGCCGATACGTGCTGAGAGCGGTCGCCAGCAGCTGACCCCTGGTGACAATGCTAGTAGTAGCGTCGGCTACTACTATCTTCGACTCCCCGTTCAGGAGGAAGTCGAGTGCGCGCAGGTACGTCGCCCCGTGGACTCCGAGGTCGGCGGCTTCACTCGCGAACGCCGTCAGCAACTGCTCCGCTCGCTCGCGGAAGCGCGGCTCGCCGGCCAGCACCGCGAGCCGGAGCAGGACCAGGGCGGACGTCCCGTTGGGCGAGGCGTTGGGCGCGTCCTGGACCGGCTTGGCGCGCACCGCGAGCAGCCCGCCGGCCTGTTCGCGCGCGTCGAAGAACCCGCCGGCCTCCGCGTCCCAGTAGAAGGCGAGCATCATGTCGGTCAGCTCACGCCCCCGGTCCAGCCACTTCCCCTCGCCCGTGTGCTCGAACGCCGCGAGGAAGGCGGAGGCGGCGTGCGCCTGGTCCTCCAGCAGCCACGGTCCCTCCGAGTCTCCGTGCCCCCGTGCCTCCGTGCCCGCGCTCAGCCGATGCACCATCCCTTTCCCAGCGACGAACCCCTCCTCCCACAGCCGCTCCAGGGTCCGCACCGCCTGCTCCGTGCACTCGACGCGCCCCAGCACCGCCCCCGCTTCGAGCAGCGCCTCGGCGAGCATCGCGTTCCAGCCGGTGTAGATGGTGCGGTCCACGAAGGGTGCGGGGCGGCGGTCGCGTGCCGCCTTCAGCTTGGCGCGCGCGCGCTCGAGGAGGTCCCGCGCCTCGCCGCCGTCGCGGCCCGTTTCCTGCGCGATGGCCTCGATCGAGCGCCCGACCCAGAGCACGTTGCGCGCCGGATCGTGGGGCATCTCTCCCCGGGGGTAGATGTCCCAGCGCCTTCGCGCGACGTCCCACTCGGCGGCATCGAGCACCGCCGCGGCCTCGTCGGGCGTCCAGGTGAAGTGGTTCCCGTCGTCGTCGAGCCCCACGTCGGCGTCCTGCGAGGCGGCGAAGCCGCCGTGCGCGCGGTCGGCGAGGACCTCCAGCGCCCAGCCGCAGATGCCGTCGGCGACCTCGCGGTGCAGGGGCTTCTGCCACGCCGCGCAGGCGTGCAGGTACACGCGCAGCAGCTCGGCGTTGTCGGCGGCCATCTTCTCGAAGTGCGGCACGCACCAGCGCTCGTCCACGGCGTAGCGGTGGAATCCGCCACCCACCTGGTCGTGGATGCCGCCCCGCGCCATCCCGTCGAGGGTCTTTTCCGCGATCTCGCGCAGCCACGGCTGGCCCGTATCCCACCACCGGGCGAGGAGGAACTCCACGGCGCCAGGGTGCGGGAACTTCGGCGCCGTGCCGAAGCCGCCGTAGCGCCAGTCGAAAAGCCGCGCCATCCGGTCGGCGCCGCGGGCGAGTGCGTCACGGTCGAGCGCGCCCGCCCGCGCCTCGCGCAGCGAACCGGCGACGTGCTCGCGGATCTGCGCCGAGGAGACCCGCACCGACTCCCGCTGCTCCCGCCACGTCGAGGCCACCCGCTCCAGCACCGTCCGCAGCCCAACGCGGCCGTGGCGGTCCTCCGGCGGGAAGTAGGTGCCGCCGTAGAAGACGTCGCCCTCCGGCGTGAGGAACGCCGTGAGCGGCCAGCCGCCCTGCCCGCTCAGGGCCTGCACCGCGCGCTGGTAGCGCGCGTCCACGTCGGGGCGCTCGTCGCGGTCCACCTTCACGCTGACGAAGTGCGCATTGAGGAACGCCGCCAGATCCGGGTCCTCGTACGACTCCCGGTCCATGACGTGGCACCAGTGGCACCACGCCGCGCCGATGTCGAGGAGGATCGGCCGATCGGCCGCGCGCGCCGCGGCGAACGCCTCCTCGCCCCAGGGATACCAGTGCACGGGCTGCCGCGCCGCCGCGGCCAGGTACGCCGAACCCGCCGAGCCGAGCCGGTTCACGTCAGGTCGCCGCGGAGGGACAGAGGTCGGCGATCGGGCAGGCGTCGCAGCGCGGGCGCCGCGCCACGCACACCGCGCGCCCGTGGTGGATGAGCAGGTGCGGGAACAGCGTCCAGGACCCGCGCGGCACGACCTGCATCAGGTCCTGCTCGATGCGCGCCGGGTCCGTCTCGCCGCTGAGGCCGAGCCGCCGGCCGATGCGCTGGACGTGCGTGTCCACGACGACCCCCTCGTCCTTCCCGAACGCGTTGCCGAGGACGACGTTCGCCGTCTTGCGACCGACTCCGGGGAGCGCGGTCAGCTCCTCCATGGTGTCCGGGACGCGGCCGCCGTGACGTTCGACGAGCGCCTGCGCCATGCCGAGGATGCTCTTCGTCTTGTTGCGGTAGAATCCCGTGCTGCGGATCTCCTGCTCGAAGCGTTCGGGGTCGGCGTTCGCGTAGTCCTCGGCGGTGCGGTAGCGGCGGAACAGCTCCTTCGTGACGAGGTTCACGCGCGCGTCGGTGCACTGCGCCGAGAGGATCGTCGCGACCAGCAGCTCCAGGGGGTCGGTGTGGTCGAGCGAGCAGCGCGCCTCGGGATACGCGGCGGTGAGCCGCGCGATGATGGGACCGATGCGCCCTCCCGCCGGCGGGAAGCGCCGCCCGCGCACCGCGGTGCGGGCAGGCTGCCTTCCGCCCGCCCGCCCGCCCGCTCGGCCGCCCGCTCCCCTACCGCCGCGCCCGCGC
>CAYLJK010000153.1:0-5274 GCA_964383975.1 uncultured Gemmatimonadales bacterium
CTGCACGGAACCGGTGAGCCGCGTCGCGGCCACCGGTGGTGCGCGTGCCCGGTGTATTGCCGGCTCCGGTGGCGCCGCAGGTGCAACGGGCGCGGCGGCCGGCACCGCCAGCGCGGTGTCCGGCGCCGGTTCCGGCGCCGCCTCGGCCGGGACCGGATGCGCGCGGTACCGCGCCCGCTGGCCGGCGCGCACCCGCGAGCCGGGATCGAGCAGGAGAGCGCTCGCACTGTGCCGCGCGAGGCTCAGCACGACCGCGAGCACCGGCGCGAAGGCGCTGTCACCTTCCACCTGCACGGTGTCGCCCACGGCGACGCCTTCGGCTCGGCCAGCCGCGATGAAGACCACGTCTCGGGTGCGATACGTGACGCGGGTGGTGTCCGCACGGTCCTGCGCGGACGCCACCCGCGCTCCCCCCGCCAGCAGCGTGGCGAGCAGCAGGGCGATCGGGGCCGCGACGCGGCCCATGTGTTCCCGCATCGCGCACACGCTACGCGGCCGCCCGCGCGTGCGCGCGGTCACGCGTCACATATCGCATTCGGCTATGTGAGAGCGACGTTCAGTCGCGACCGGCATGCGCGGCGTCCGCGGCGGCGCGACCGGTGCCGCCGCGGCGCGCGCGGGAAGGTCAGGCGTGGGCGGCGAGCGCCGCACCCCCGGCGCGGCGCAGGCACGGCTTGTCGCAGCCGATCGGGGCGTCGCCGAAGCGCTCGCAACGCCGCAGGTCGGCGAAGCGCGCCGGCCCCAGCCCGCGGAAACCCGAGAGCACCGCCCGGACATGCATCGTGCGCTTCAACGCCGGGCACCAGATGCTGTCGTCCACGCCGCGCTCGTCGCGCAGCATGTGGACGAGCGCCCAACCCAGAACCCCGACCGTCACGAAGAGCACCACGAACGCCATCCCCATCCACAGCGTGAAGGCCGGCACCGCGAACAACCGGAACACGTCGCTCATGATGCGCCTCCCGTCTCCTGGTGCGTGTGTTTCCGCCGTTCATCCATGAGCGTGTGCACCAGCGCATACCCCAGGATGCCGATCGTGATGAAGAGCACCAGGAACGCCATCCCCATCCAGATCGTGAAGAGCGGCGTGACGACCAGCTTCCACATGTCCGCCTCCTCCGGGGTGCCTGAGGGGATCTTCGCGCCGCCGTCCGGCGCCGGCAAGCGGGCTGGGAGCGATAGCGGAGAGAACCGCTCGGCATTCCGCCACGCCGCGCGGTGGCACGTCCGCGAGCGAGCGGCGCGGCTCCGCCGCTACAGGCGGAACAGGTAGCTGACCTTGCCGAAGAAGCCGTCGCTGGCGCGCCGCAGGTCGCGGTGCCCGATGGCGTCGCCCTCGGCCAGCGTCGAGCCGTAGCCGAGATAGACGAGCGTGCCTGGGACCGGACGGTACGAGAAGAGCCAGTCCATGCGGAAGTCGCTGCTGCTCGTGGCCGTGGCGGGCACGCCGTCTATCGCGATGGCGCGCCCCGCTGCGTCGAGGAGCGCGGCGCGCTCGCGCACCGTGTACTGGCCGACGAACCGCACGAAGACCGCGCGGCTCAGTTGATACTCCATCTTGAGCCGCGGGATGGTCTCGGTGCTGAAGCGTGCGCCGTCGCGGCTGCGCTCGATGTGCAGCCGCACCACCTGGAACGCGACGCGCATGGGCGGGGCCGGGCGGAGGTCGAGCGTGGCGCTGGCCCGGAACGCGCGGCCACGGGTCGCCTCGGCGAAGATCGGGGTCGCCCCGGCGCCGACGCTGGCCGATGCCGTGAGCCGCCGCCAGGTGGGCGTCGTCACGCGGAGCGAGCCGCTCCAGAGGTCGCTCATCTGTCCCGGCACCGCGAACGGTCCGAGCACCGGCACGGGTCCCGGCGCCTCGACGACCTCATAGCCCTCGTAGTCGCCCGGGTGGAACGAGAAGAAGGCTCGCTGGAGGCTTCCCCCGATCTGCCAGCCGCCCCGCAGCGTGGCGGTCGGATTGATCGCCTCGCTCCCCTCCATCGCATCGTTCAGCCGCGCGCCGGCCCACGGCCAGATGCGCTCGAGGGCGATGAACGTGCCGTACGTCTGCACCAGGGCGCCGCTCGCGCCATACCCCGTGAGGCGGTTGTAGATCGCGCTGTGGACGACGTCGGTCCGGTTCACGAATCCCACCGCGGCGTCGAAGTCCGGCGAGACGGCTGTGACGCTGTAGTTGAAGCCCCAGTTCCGTCCGGTGCGGTCCCACATCGCCTGGTAGAGCTGCCCCTGCGCGGGCGTGTAGACGAACCGGCCGGCGCCGTCGCGGGCGAGCTGCCCGAGCGAGTCGCGGGGGGTCACGCGGGCCCACGAGCCGACGGCCTGGAACTGGAGGAAGTAGAGTCGGGAGTGCACGATGCGCAGGTCGGCGCCGACCAGTCGGGAATGGGCGTCGCCGTCCTCCCGGGCGGTCGCCACGAGGCCGGCGGTGGAGCTGGCGCCGAGGTCGGTGCGCAACCGGGCCGCGCCGATGAGGGGGTGCTCACCATAGAGCGACTGCCCCTGGCCGTCGCGGGCGGCGATGACCCCCACGTTGGTGCCGCCCACCTTGCCGGCCAGCTTCACGCCGAGGTCGGGGTCGCCGATGCGGCGCGTGTAGATGAGCTGGTTCGGCGTGTCGAACTGCTCGAGGCCGTCGAGGAAGAACGGCCGCTTCTCCGGGTAGAAGAGAGCGAAGCGCTCATTGAGCAGGACCTGCCCGACGTCGGCCTCGACCTGCGAGAAGTCCGGCTGCCAGGTGCCGTTGAGGCTGAGGTTCTGCGTGATCCCCCAGCGTGCGTCGAAGCCCAGCTCCGAGACGCCGTCGTACGCCCACCCCGTGGAGTCGCGGCCGCCGTCGAGCCGCTGCGTGCCGAACGGCGTCAGCTCCAGCACCAGCCCGCGGTGCAGGTCGTGGAGGCCCTCGAGCGTGCCGGACTGGCCGAGGAACGTCGCGCTGGCGCGGACCACGGGAGCCCACGAGTCCTGGAAGCCGGAGTGCTGGACCCGGCGCAGGACGTTGATGCCCCAGGTCTGCTCCCGGCCCTCCTGGTAGCGCAGGCTCTTGAACGGGATCCGGATCTCGACTTCATAGCCGCCGGGGACGAGGCGGCCGCGCGACTCGAAGACGTAGTCCGGGTTCAGGTCCACGTTCCCGTCGAGGAAGTTGAACCCGACGCCGCCCCCGCCCCCGGACATCCCGCCGGCGCCGCCGGAGAACTGATCGCTGCGGGTGCCGTCCTGCTGGACGCCGAACGGGTTGACGCCGAAGAGGAAGGCGCGCCGCCGGTCGTTGTAGGTGTCGAGGAGGATCTGGACGTGGTCGTCGCTGCCGATGTTGTCGCGGTTGGCGCGCGTCGCGCGGATGGCGTCGCCGTGGGACTCGTCCGCGCGGACCCCGAACCAGATGGCGTCGGGGGCGTACCAGACGAGGATCTCGGTGTCGTCCTCCGCCGGGCGGCTGTCCACGGGCTGGTACTGGGAGAAGCCGGTGAGGCGCGCGGCCTGCGCCCACACCGCCTCGTCGAGCACCCCATCCACGCGGGCGGCTGCCGCGAGCCGGGGGATGGCGACGGCGAGTTGCCGGTCGCGGCCGCTGAAGGCGCGGCCGGAGTCCGGGACGGCCGTCGCCATGACGGCGAGGAGGGGGAGGAGCATGGGCGGGGAATGTAGCAGGAGGTGAGAGGTGATGGGTGCTGGGTTGGTTGGGCCGTTCCACCCACCACCCATCACCCACCACCCATCACCTCATCACCCATCACCCATCACCTCACTCGTACCTCAACGCCACGATCGGGTCGAGCCGGGCGGCCCGCCGGGCGGGCCAGGCGCCGAAGAAGATGCCGACCGCGAAGCTGAAGACGAACGCGAGGCCGATAGACACGGGCGAGATGAGGGTATTCCACTTGAAGATCTTCGCCATCGCCAGCGCCCCGCCCGAGCCGAAGAGCACGCCCAGGAGGCCGCCCACGAGGCAGAGCACCAGCGCCTCGACGAGGAACTGGAAGAGGATGGCCCCCTGCGTGGCGCCGAGCGCCTTGCGCACGCCGATCTCGCGCGTCCGCTCCGTCACCGAGACCAGCATGATGTTCATGATCCCGATGCCGCCCACCAGCAGCGACACGGCGGCGATCCCGGCGAGCAGGGCCGTGAACGTGGCGGTCGTCTGCTGGAAGGTCGAGAGCAGGTCCGCCTGGTTGCGGATCTGGAAGTCGTTGTCCCCGGACGGGCGGATCTTGTGGGTGCGGCGGATAGCGCGCTCCACCTCGATC
This sequence comes from uncultured Gemmatimonadales bacterium, assembly GCA_964383975.1. Lineage (GTDB taxonomy): Bacteria > Gemmatimonadota > Gemmatimonadetes > Gemmatimonadales > JACORV01 > DASXPG01. Next base: position 4,254 of record CAYLJK010000153.1, read on the forward strand.
ATCGCGAGGTTCATGTTCCGCGCGTCGTTCACCTTGATGTTGATGGACCGCACCCGGTCGGTGCCGTGGGTGCGGTACCGCGCGGTCTGGAGCGGGATGAAGATCTGCTCGTCCGGGTTCATGAACGAGCCCTGGGCGCCCTTCGGCCCGAGCACGCCGATGATCTCGAACGGGATACCGCGGATCAGAATCGTCTGGCCGATCATCGCGGCGCCGTTCCGGTTGAACGTCTCGGGCACGGCGGACCCGAGCACCGCGTAGCGGCGCCGCGCCTCGTCGTCGCCCTGGGTGAACGCCCGGCCGGACACGACGGTATAGGTGCGGTTCGGGAAGTACTCGGGCACCGTGCCGACGATGTTGATGTTGGCGTTCTGGTTCCCGACCTTCACCTGGAACGAGCGCGAGATCTCCGGCATCACGGCGAGGATGTGCCGCGAGGAGCGCCGGATCTCGTCCGCGTCGTCCACCGTCAGGGAGACCCGCTGGTCGCTGGCCACGCCCCGCATGAACGACTGGCCGGGCATGACCGTCAGCAGGTTGCTCCCGAGGTTCTGGATCTGGTCCTGCACCGCCTTCTGGGCCCCGGCGCCGAGCGAGATCATCGTGATGACCGCGCCGACGCCGATGATGATGCCCAGCATCGTCAGGAACGAGCGGAGCTTGTTCGCCCGGATGGCCGAGAGCGCGACCAGCCAGATCTCGAGGAGCAGCATCGGCTACCTCGGCGGCGGGCCGGACGGCATACCCCCGCCCGTGCTGCCGCTGCGGCCCGTCGTGGTGGTCGTCGTGGTCTGGCGCATGCCGGGCACCGCGCCGCCGCCGAACCGTGACATCCGCTCGCGCATCTCCTGCTGGGCCGACACGAGCGACGCCGAGGGGAGCAGCAGCACGGTGTCCTGCTCCGCGAGACCGCTCAGGACCTCGCTGTAGTCCATGTCGGTCACGCCGGTGCGGATTCGGATCGGCGCCGGCTGGCCGTCGCGCAGCACGAACACGATGTAGGAGCCGCCGAACTGGAAGT
>CAYLJK010000153.1:5284-6359 GCA_964383975.1 uncultured Gemmatimonadales bacterium
CCCCTGCATCTGGGAGAAGCGCGACCGGATCTGCGTGAAGATGGCCCGCTCCTCGGCGCTGAGGGTGCCGCCGGTGAAGCCGCGCCGCATGATGTCGCGCGCGCGCTCCTCGGTGACGCCGGCCGGGAGCATGCCGCTCAGGCCCCCCCCGCCCCCGCCGCTGCCGGCGGGCGCGGCGGTCGCGGGCGCCGCCGCGGGGGCCGGCGCGCCCTGCGCTGGCGCTGCGCCCGGCGCGCCCGGGACGCCGGCCACCCCCGCCTGCTCGCGCAGCCGCTGGAAGTGCTCGCGCACCCGGGCGGCGATGGTGGACTCCGCCGGGGTGAGGGGTTCGCCCGCCTGCCGCTTGGCGCGGATGGCGTCCATCTGCTCCTGGGTCACGCCCTCGGGGAGCGAGGGCCGGAAGCCCTGGCCGCCCATCCCGGCCATCCCTCCCGGCGCGCCGGTCGCGGGCGTGGCGGCGGGCGTGGCGGGCGCCGCGCTCGCCGGAGTCTGCGCCAGCGCCGGGGCCGGCGCGCCGACCAGCGAGCGCTCGACCGGCCGCTGGCCGCCGGACGCGGAGCCTCCCGCTGGCGAGGGGCGCTGCGACGCGCCCGCGCCCTGGCCGCCGCCGGCCTGCGGCCCGGCGGCGGAATCCGCGCGCGCGAGCTGCTGCTCCACCTCGCTCGGGTTGAGCCCCAGGACCTGCGCCGCCGAGGCGACGTCCCGCTGGGTACGCAGTGCCGCGTTGGGGATCGCGAGGACCTGCTGGCGCGCGGCCACGTTGATGGCCACCTCGGCGCTCATCCCCGGGCGCAGCAGTCCGCCCTCGTTGGCGATCTGGATGAGGACCGGGAACCTCGTCACGTTCTGGTTCGTCGTGGACTGCGGCTCGATCTTGAGGACCTGCCCCTCGAACGGCCGGTTCGGGTACGCGTCCACGGTGATCTGCGCCCGCATCCCGGGCTGTCTCGACTATCCGAGCCATGTTGAGGTAACTCTGGGCTGGCGGCGCCGGGCCGATGTGGTAGGCCTCGTCTGCCCTCTTGACGTGCACTGCGCGGGCGTCTTCGTCAGAGTATACCGCTATCGATCTTAT
>CAYLJK010000154.1:0-1199 GCA_964383975.1 uncultured Gemmatimonadales bacterium
TCACAGTCGTGGAGCCCGGATTGACCGCGGTCGCAACAACGGTGAGCGGCGAACCGGCCAACCCGGCGGCCGTCACGGTCACGCTCTGCTGGCCCGCCGCCGGCCCGAGCGTCCAGGTGGACGAGGCGAGTCCGGAGGCGTCGGTCGTGGCGGACGTCGTGCCGAGCGCGCCGCCGCCGGTCGCCACGCCGAAGGTCACGCTGTGCCCGCTCACGCCGTTGCCGCCCGCGTCCGAGACCTTCACGACGATCGGCTCCGCCAGCGCCGCGCCGGGCATCGCGCTCTGCCCGCCGCCGGAGACCAGCGCCAGCGTCGCGGCGGGCCCGACCGTGACGTTGAAGCCCGCCGACGTCGCGCCCGTGAGGCCAGCCGCGCTCGCGGCCAGCGTGTAGCCGGAGGCAGCGCGATCCACGCTGAGGTCCGCGAACGTCGCCACGCCCGCCACGGCGGCGACCCGCAGTGTGCCGGACAGGGTCCCGCCGCCCGGGTTCGATGCCAGGGCGATCGTGACGGTGTCGGTGTAGCCGGTCGCCGTGTTACCGACGGCGTCGCGTGCCACGACCTGGACGGCGGGCGTAAGCGCCGCGGTCGCCGCGACGTTGGCCGGCTGCACCGCGAAGGCGAGCTGCGTCGCGTTCCCGGCCAGCGCGGTCTGGACGAAGTTCACCGACGGCACGCCGCTCGCGCTCGCCGTGAACGTCTGCGCCCCGACCGCCGTGCCGAGGCGCACCGTCGTCCCCGCGACTCCGAGGGTGTCGGTGACGACGTACTCGGTGTCCACGACCGCGGTGCCCGGCCCCTGGAACCGCACCCGCACGCCGCTCACCGGGAGCGAATCGGCGGCGAGCACGCGCACCCGCAGCGGCGCGGCGAGCAGCTGTCCCGCCGTCGCGGTCTGCCCGTCCCCGTCCAGCACGCGCAGCACCGCCGGCACCGGCGCGATCAGCACCCGCGTCGAGTCCGTCACGCCGGTCGGCGTGCGCGCCTTCAACCACATCCCCCCGCGCACCGTGCCGGCGGTCAGGGTCCCCGCCGCATCCACCGTCCCGCCGGCGCCCGCCGTGCTCCACGACACGTAGAACGACGCGACGTTCTGCTGGGCGGAGTCCTGCGCCGTCACCCGGAACTGCGCGCGTCCACCGAAGGTGACCGTCGTGTCGCGCGGCGAGAACTGGATCTACGTCACGCTGGCAAACGGC
>CAYLJK010000154.1:1209-6306 GCA_964383975.1 uncultured Gemmatimonadales bacterium
GACCGTCGTGTCGCGCGGCGCGATCGCCACCGCCGCCACCTGGCTCCCCGGCCCCACGTACGCGACCGGGACCGGTTCCGGCTCCGGCGGCGCGGCACCGGCGCGGACCACGACCTGCTGCGTGCCCGTGAATACCACCGTGTTCCCGGCCAGCAGCTCGAGCAGGACGTCGAACGTCTCCTCGGACCCGAACACGTCCACCCGGACGCTGAGGCGGACCTGCGTGCTCTCCGGATGGAAGTCCTGCTCCGCCTGTGCCACCACCGTGGAGGGCGGCCGGTACACCGTCACCCGTACCCGGTCCACGACGAGTCCGGAGAAGCTGCCCGCGGCCGCGGGCGCGACCTGCGGATAGACCGCGACGCTCCCCGCTCGGCGCTGCACGCCGCCCGGGTCGCCGCACGTGAGCACCGCGCCCGCCAGCACCACCGGCGCGAGCAGGTGACCGACGCGGTGGAAGCGGGGCGACGCGACGGGCGAGGGCAGAGGCATCGGGCTCACAGGCGAAAGAGGCTCACCGCGAGTCACCCTGTCAAGCGTGCTCCAAGAGCGATTAGTTTTGTCCCTCATGCGTCTGATGCCCGCCCTCCTCGTCGCGGTGACGCCCGTCACATTGCGTCCGCTCGCCGCGCAGACCGCCTCCACGCCGCGTGCCGAGCGCGTGGCCGCCGACGTCCGTCTCCTCGCCGCCGACGCGCTCGGCGGCCGCGCCGTGTGCACGTCGGGCGGCGACAGCGCCGCCATCTGGATCGCCGCGCAGCTGCGCCGCCTCGGCCTGCGCCCCGGCGGCGACAGCGGCACCTACTTCCAGCGCTGGACGATCGGGAACACGGAGAACACGCGCCGGCTCGGCATCGCCGGCTGCGCGACGATGAACGTCGTCGGCGTGCTGCCGGGCCGCGGACGGCTCGCCGGCCAGTCCGTCCTCGTCGGCGCGCACTTCGACCACCTCGGCACGGGGGGCGGCGGCGCGTCGCGCGCCACCGGCGACGACACGCTCCAGATCCACAACGGCGCCGACGACAACGCCTCCGGCACCGCGGCGGTGCTCGAGATCGCCCGCACGCTGCTCGCCGACCGGCGGGCGCCAGGGCACGATCAGCGCGCGATCCTCTTCCTCTTCTGGAACGCGGAGGAACGGGGCGCGCTCGGCTCCGCGTACTACGCCAACAACCCGACGGTGCCGCTCGACTCGGCGATCGCGTACCTGAACTTCGACATGGTGGGACGGCTCCGGAACGCGCGGCTCGCCGCGCTCGGCGCCCGCACCGCCGTCGAGTGGCCGTCGCTCCTCGATTCCGTCAACGCGACGTGGCGCCTCGACCTGCGCGCCTCGGGTGACGGCTGGGGTCCGTCGGACCACGCGTCGTTCACCGCGAAGCGCCGGCCGGTGCTCCACTTCTTCACCGACCTGCACGACGACTACCACCACCCGCGCGACGACGCCGAGCGCATTGACGCCGACGGCATCGTGCGCGTCGCCGACCTCGGCGCCGACCTCGCGCGGCGGCTCGCGCAGCGACCCTGGCCGCTGATGTGGGTGGACGTGCCGCAGCCGCGGACCGTCGCCGCGACGCCCGGCCGCTCGCGCCCCTCGCTCGGCACCATCCCGGACATGACCGACGAGCCCGGGGGCGTGCGGCTCTCGGGCGTGCGCCCCGGCAGCCCCGCCGACTCGGCCGGCCTGCGCCAGGGGGACGTCCTCATCGGCCTGGGGCCGCACACCATCGCCAGCCTCCAGGACTTCCAGAACGCGCTGATGCAGATGCACGGCGGCGACCGGGTCGAACTCCGCTACCGGCGCGGCGACACGGTGCACGCGGTGATGGTCACGCTCGGCGGGGGGCCGCCGCGCGACTGACCGCGGGATGAGCGAGCGCGCCGGGCACATCGCCGGCGCGGGCGGCGTCCCGCTCTTCGCCCGCCGGGTGGGGGACGGCCCGCCGGTGCTGCCGGTCCTGCACGGCGGGCCGGGCGCCTCCCACGACTACCTCCGCCCGCAGTTCGACCGTCTCGCGACCGGCCGCACGCTCCTCTACTACGACCAGCGCGGCGGCGGCGCGTCGCCGGTGCCGCACGGCACGCCGCTCGACTGGCGCGCCCACGTCGCCGACCTCGAGGCGGTGGTGCGCGCGCAGGCCGACCCCGTCCCCGCCACGCTGCTCGCCTTCTCGTGGGGCGGGCTCCTCGCGCTGCTCTTCGCGCTCGAGCACCCGGAGCTGGTCGCCCGCCTGGCCCTCGTCGCACCGGCTCCGACCTTCCCCGAGGCGCGGCACGCGTACGAGACCGAGTTCGCCCGGCGCCAGGCGGCGCCGGCGGTCGCGGGGGCGCGGGCGGCGCTCTCGGGCTCGGGACTGCGCGAGCGCGATCCGGACGCGTTCCGGCGCCAGGCGTTCGCCCTCAGCGTCGCCGGCTACTTCCGCGAGCCCTCCCGGGCGCGCGCGCTCACGCCGTTCCGCGTCAGCTCCCGGGCCCAGCACGCGGTGTGGGACTCGCTCAGGGGGATGGACCTGCGCCCCCGCGTGCGCGCCGTCCAGTCCGAGACGCTGATCCTCCACGGACGGCACGACCCCGTCCCGCTCGAGGCCTCCGAGCAGCTGGCGCTTCTGCTCCCGAACGCCCGGCTCGTCGTCTTCGAGGACTCGGGCCACGCGCTGTACGCCGAGGAGACGGAGGGGTTCGTGCGGGCAGTGGATGGGTGGCTGGGGGGAACGGGGAACGCGCGGGGAGCTCAGGAGTGACGCGCCGCCTCCCCTGGGCGGACCTCATGACCGCGTTCGGCGAGGAGCGGTTCGCCGCCGTGCGGGACGCGCTCGCCGCGCGCGGCGCCGATGCGCTGGACCGCGACGCCTTCCTGCTCGACGGCACGGTGGGGACGCTGCTGCGCGACCTCGTCCCGCCGGACGCGCCGGCGGAGACCGTCACCGCGTACGGCGCCCTGCTGCACGCGCTCTACTGCTGCTGGGAACGCGACTGGCCCGTCGCACGCCCCGATGCCGCGACGCTGCGGGCCGCTCTGGCATCACGTTCTCCGCTCCCTGCCCCCCGCTCCCCGCTGTCCTGCTACATCCAGCTCCCCGAGCACCTCGTCTGGGCACAGACCGCCGCGGGCGAGCCGCACGAGCCGCTCGACGGCGTGCTGCTGGTGGTGAAGCCCCCGCGCGCCGAGGCCGTCGCGGTGCTGGGGCTCCGGGAGGGGCGCGACGGGTTCACGACGATGGAGAGCCGTCTCGACCTCCCAGCTGAGCCGCCCGGCGAGCGCGCCGACGGGTCGGCGCCGTATGCGAGCGTGCTGCCCGGGGGAGACCGGGCGCACCTGCTGTCGGTGGTGGACCACCACGAACTCGCGGCGCTCGGCCTCCTCGCCCTCGCCGCGGCGGAAGCGTAGGATTCGCGGATGGACCGCCACGCCGCCGCGCACGTCCTCGACCAGATCGCCGCGCACCTGGAGGTACAGGGCGAGGCGCCGGGCCGCGTCCGCTCATTCCGCGCGGCTGCACGCGCCGTCGAGGGACTGCCCGGCGACCTGGGCGAGGCCCTGCGGGGCGGCGCGTTCGAGGGGATGCGCGGCATGGGGCCCGAGACCCTCGCCACGGTGCGGGAGTTGGAGCGTGAAGGACGCGCGACGCTGCTGGAGAGGCTTCGCCACGAGGTCCCGCCGGGCCTCGTCGAGATGCTCGGGATCGCCGGCCTCGGCGTCGCGCGCATCCGCACCCTGCACCGCGTGCTCGGCATCACCACGCTGGCCGAGCTGGAAGCGGCGGCGTTGCAGGGCCGGCTCGCGGACCTGCCGCGCTTCGGCGAGCGCACCGCGATGAACATCGTCCGTGGCATCGCGCTGCTGCGCCGCACCGGCGCCCCGCACCTGCTGCATCACGGGACGCGGCGCGGCGAGCAGCTCCGCCGCACGCTCGCCGCGTTCCCCGGAGTCTCTGCCGTCGAGGTCGCCGGCTCGGTGCGCCGGCGCTGCGAGCTGGTGCGCGACGTCGACCTCGCGGTCGCCACGGGCGACGCCGCCGCGCTCGCCGCCGGCGTCGCGCGGCTCGGCGGGGTGCGCGACGTGGCAGGCATGGGTGACACGTCGTTCACCGTGCACTTCGACGATGGGATGCCCGCCAAGGTGTGGGCCGCCTTCCCCGCGCGCTTCGGGCACCTGCTGGTGCGCGCCACCGGGAGCCGCGCACACCTGGACGAGCTGGTACGCGTCGCGGCCGACCGTGGGCTGACCCTCGACGCCGCGGGCCTCTGGCGCGACGGCGAGGCCGTCCCCTGCCCCGACGAGGCGATGTTTTACGCCGCCCTCGGCCTGTCGTGGATCCCGCCGGAGCTGCGCGAGGGACGCCACGAGATCGCGCGCGCCGCGGCCGGCGCGCTGCCGCGCCTCGTCGAGCGGGCGGACGTGCTCGGGCTCATCCACTGCCACACCACGGACAGCGACGGGGCCACGGGCCTGGCGGACTTCGCGGCCGCGTGCCACGCCGCCGGCTTTCGGTACCTCGGCGTCACCGACCACTCGGAGGCCTCGACCGGGGCTGGCGGCCTCAGCGCCGAGACGATCGCGCGCCAGCACGCGGAGATCGACGCGTGGAACGCCGCGCACCCCGAGGTGCGCGTGCTCAAGGGGATCGAGGCGGACATCCTCCCCGACGGGCAGCTCGACTACACCCCGGCGTTCCTGGACCGCTTCGATTTCGTGATCGCCAGCGTGCACACCCGGCTCGACCTCCCGGAACGCCAGATGACCGAGCGGGTCCTGCGCGCGCTCGACGACCCCCACACGGCGATCCTCGGCCATCCGACCGGCCGCCTGCTCCTGGAGCAGGAGGGCTGCGCGCTCGACCTCGACGCGGTCATCGCGCGGGCGGCCGAGCGCGGGGTCGCCATCGAGATCAACGCCGACCCGCAGCGCCTGGACCTCGACTGGGAGCACGCGGCGGCGGCCGCGGCGGCCGGCGTGCCCATCCCCATCGGCGCGGACGCCCACAGCATCGCCGGCCTGGCCAACGTGGACCTCGGCGTGGGCATCGCCCGCAAGGCGGGGCTCAGCCGCGAGCAGGTCCTGAACACGCGTGACGTGGAGGGGTTCCTGGCGCATGC
>CAYLJK010000155.1:0-6303 GCA_964383975.1 uncultured Gemmatimonadales bacterium
TGGGCGCCGTAATCCTCGAGGAGTTGGACCTCTCGACCGTCCCGGACGGCCGCTACGAACTGGTGGCCCTCCCCCTGCGGCTGGAGGGGATGGACGCCGCGCCGGTGCGCGCGGTGCTGATCGCCCCCTGAGGCCCCGCTAGTTGGACCGCCGCTGCCGCCGCGCCCGCTCGAGTCGGGTGGTGTCCATCCACGCGCTGTCGGGGAGCCCCGGCGGCGCGGCGCCCGCGGCGTGACAGGATTCACACGGCAGGAACGCCCGGAACAGGTGCTGCGCGTGGTCAAAGGCGCGGCCGGTCAGCGTGTCGCGCCCCGCGGGCGCCTCCTCCACGCCGTAGTGGCACGCGAGGCAGGAGCCGGCCCGCACCGGCGGCCCCAGGTCGGGCGCGCGCGGCGCCTGGAGCCCGGCGACCGCGTACGCCTGCCGCGCGGCATCGAGGGCGACGCGCATCGCCCGGTCCGCCGCCTCCACGTTGTGCTCGGGCCGCGCCGAGTCCACGAACGCCAGGAACCGGCGTGACTGCTCCAGCCACGCGAAGGCGTTGCGCGCGGCCCCGGCGCGCTGGAGCGCGCCTTCCGCCTGCCGCTGGTACGCCGTGATCCACGAACTCCGCCGGCCGAAGCCGCGGGTCCAGCGGCTCAGGATCGCCGACCACTCCGGTCCGTGGCAGTGCACGCACGCCGCCGGCGTGGCCCGTGCCGAGGTGCCGGGCCGGAGCGGCGCGCTCCCCGACGGGAAGTGGCACGACCGGCACGTGACCCCGCCCACGAACATCGGGCTGGGCATCAGCGGCTCCCCCGGCAGCGCGCCGAGCAGCAGCCGCTGCACCGCCGCGTGCACGTCGCGGTGACAGGCGCCGCAGTCCTCGTCCGGGATGGTGTCCGGTGGAAGCGGCCGGGCGTGCCGCGCGCTGTGGCACGCCGCGCACTCCAACTGCACGGACGAGCTCATCGCGACGACCCGGTGCCGGATGGCCGTGTGGCACGAGCGGCAGGCGAGGCCGCGATGCGTCGCGTGAGCCGTGTCGGCGCGCGGCACCGTCGCGTGCGCTGAGTCGGGATGGCATGATGCACAGCGGGCCGGCGCCGCGCGCGGCTCGCCGTCCGCGAGGCGATAGTGGCACCGCGTGCAGGAGACTCGCGCGTCCGCGATCGCCGCGTGCGAGATCGGGACGCCCTGGCTGGTCGTCCGCTCGTGTCGCGGCGAGGGGTGGCAGACCTGGCACCCGTCGTCACGGGCCACCTGGTCGAAGTGGCAGAGCGCGCAGGCGCCGAGGTCGGCGCGCAGACGCAGGCTGTCGGCCGGGTGGGTGTGACACTGCGCGCACGAGGTGGTCCACGGACCGCCGCGCGTGTGGTCGCGGTGGTTGAACGACGTGAGCGCGAGCTGCACGCGCTCGGGACCCCCGTCGGCGTGGCACTGGGCGGCCATGCAGGCGGCATCGGGCACCGCGCCTTTGTACTGCGGCGTGGCGCCCTCGCGATGGCAGCTCGCGCACGCCACGCGGGCGTGCGGGTCCTGCGGCGCGCGCGCACACGCCGCGGCGAGCGCGAGGGCCACGGTGCCGGCGGGCAGCAGAACAGCCGGACGCGTCAGCACAGCTGCACCCACAGGATGAGGCCGAGAATGACGAGGCCCGCTGCGGCGGCGAAGATGCCGAACGCCGCACCCGTGATCGTGAGCCAGTGGGGCGGCGGCGGGGCCGGGAGGTCGGCCACTGGCGCCGTGCTCACCGGCTTCGCCGCCACGTCCGTCCACGTCTCCGTCATCGCCGGGTGCTCCTCCTCGAGGACCTCCAGCCGCGCGCGTCCGGTCCACATCACGCCGTCGAGCGGGAACTTGTCGGGGCGCAGGTGCACGTTGAAGAAGTGCACGAGGAACAGGAACGACGCGGCGAGCAGCGCCTCTTCCGCGTGGAAGACCGCGGCCACGTTGAACGCCCAGCCGGGGAGCCACCCCGCGAAGAGCCCCGGGAACCAGCGCACGACGCCCGTCGTGCCCAGGAGGGCGATGCCCCAGAACGACCCGAAGTAGTCGAACTTCTCCATGTAGCTCCAGCGCGGGAACCGCGGCATCGGGCCGCGTCCCAGGAAGTACTTCATCATCTGCCACATCTGGACCGCGTCCCGCGGCTGCGGGACAAGCGAGTCGGGCCCCCAGAGATGGCTCTTCCGGTCCGGCGACCGCAGGATCCTGATGCTCACCTGGACCACGTGGGCCAGCAGGTTCACCACGAGGATGACGCCGGCGACGCGGTGAATGAGCCCGGCGACCGTCACGCCACCGATCACCTTCATCAGCCCCGGCGCCCAGATGGCGCAGGAGAACCGCAGCGGGAGGCCGGTGATGGTGAGGGCGAAGAACGCCACGACGGTGATGCCGTGGGCGAGCCGCTGGGGCGTCGTGAAGCGCCAGATGTACGGCCCCTTGCCCCGGTCCGCGCTGTCGAGCACGAACCTGTGCCGCTCCGGCTCCGCTATCCCGTGCGCCCGCCGCCACCGCCGCTGGTGCGCGCGCTCGATCAGCGTGCGGGTCAGCCACAGGAGGGTGTGCAGCCCGAAGAAGCCGATCGTGCCCACGATCAGCAGCAGCATGAACACCCACGCGCCGAAGACGATCCAGCTGTCCTCGGGGCTGGTCCGCTCGACGTGCACGCGGTACGACGTGAGCCCCGCGTTCCTCGCCGGCTCGTGGCAGGTCCCGCACGTCGCGGCGAGCCGCCGCGGCGAGATCGTGGACCGCGGATCGTCGGGGCCGAAGACCTGGTGCGAGCCGTGGCAGTCGGCGCAGCTCGCCGCCACCTTCGAGCCGACCCGAACCGCGGCCCCGTGGTAGGTCTCGGCGAACGATTCCGCCTCGTGCTCGTGGCAGGCGATGCATCGCCCCGCCAGCGTGCTGTCGGTGTCGAGCAGCTCCGCCGGGAGCACGCCATGGCCGCCGTGGCACGCCTCGCACGAGGGCCGCCTGCCGTCGTGCGCGGCTCCACGGCGCACCGCCAGCCCGTGCGCGTCCGTGACGGCCTGCCGCGCCACCTCCTGGTGGCAGAGGGTGCAGCGCACCGACACGTCGTCGGCCGCGCGCTCGGCCTGCGCCGTGAGAACCTGGTGCGAACCGTGGCAGTCGGCGCAGCCGATCCGCCCGCGGTGGACATCCCCTTCCCGCAGTGGGTGGTCCGGATGGCAGGCCGTGCACCGCGCGGCGAGCGCCTCCCTGGCCGGTCCCTCCCGGAGCGCGGCCACCGACGCGACGTCGTGGTCGCCGTGGCACGCCGCGCACGGGGCACCGCGCCGCCCGCCGCCGCCGTTGTGCGCCCCGCCGTGCCAGGCGGCCTCCGCGGCCGGGTGGCAGGTACCGCACGGCACCGTGATCTGCGGGCGGCCGACGTGCGGCAGTATGCTGGCGAGCGGGTGGCACCGCACGCACGCGAGGCCGGCGTGCGCCGAGGCCCGGAGCGCTGCCACGTCCACGAGGAACGAATCCGGCTCGTGTCCGGCCGGCGTGCGCCGCGCCAACAGCTCGCGGTCGGCGTGACAGCGGACGCACTCCGTGATACCCGCCTGCGCCGGCGCCTGCTCCGGGAGGGCGACGAGGAGCGCCGCCACCGCGAGCCCGTACCTCGTCATCATGTTGCGCAGCTTGTGGCGGCTCACGCCGAGGATGGCGGCCGCCCGCGACTGGTTGCCGTTGGCCCGGGCCAGCGCCTCGGCCACCAGACGACGCTGCGCCGCGTCGAGCGCGCCGCGCGGTTCGCCCTCCGGGAGCCCGGCGGTCGCCGCGGCCCGGCGCCCCGCGATCTCGGGCGGCAGCTCGGATACGTCCACGACGGCGCCGTCGGCCAGGAGCACGGCGCGCTCCATGACGTTGCGCAACTCACGCACGTTGCCCGGCCACGCATACGCCTCCAGCATCGCCAGTGCCTCCGGCGTGATGCGTTCGATCCGCTTGGCGAACTCCGCCGCGAAGTGCGTGACGAAGTGCATCGCCAGCAAGGGGACGTCGCCCTGCCGCTCGCGCAGCGGCGGCAACACGATCGGGACCACCCGCAGGCGGTAAAAGAGGTCCGCGCGGAACCGCCCCGCGGCCACCTCCGCCGCCAGGTCACGGTTCGTGGCCGTCATGATGCGCGCATCCACCGTGAGGTCCCGGGTCCCGCCGAGGCGGCGGAACGCCTTCTCCTCGATGAAGCGCAGCAGCTTGGCTTGGACGCCCGGCGTCAGCTCCCCGATCTCGTCCAGGAACAGCGTGCCGCCCGCCGCCATCTCCACGAGGCCGCGCTTCGCCGAGTGGGCGTCGGTGAAGGCGCCCTTCTCGTGGCCGAACAGCTCCGACTCCATCAGCGTCTCCGGGAGCGCGGCGCACGTCACGTTGACGAACGGCCCCGCGGAGCGCCGCCCCAGCCGGTGCAACGCCTGGGCGATGGCCCCCTTCCCGGTCCCGCTCTCGCCCTCGATGAGCACCGTCGCCGCGTCCGCCGTGGCCAGACGCTCGATCAGCGCGAACACCCGGCGCATCGCCGCGCTCTGCCCGATGACGTTCGACCCGGCAAGCGAGCTGCGATCGCGCAGCGCCGCCACCTCCCGGCGCAGCGCGGTGAGCTCCAGCGCGTGCCGGACGGTGGCCACCGCCCGGTCGAGCGAGAACGGCTTCTCGAGGTAGTCCTTGGCGCCGAGCTTCAGCGCCTCGACGGCCGAGGCCACGGTGGCGTGGGCCGTCATCATCACGAACAGCGTCGGCGTGCGCGGAAGGAACTCGCGCAGGACCTCCAGGCTCTCCCCGTCGGGGAGCCTGAGGTCGCAGAGCGCGACGTCGAACTCCCCGCGGTCGAAGGCCGCCCGCGCCGCCGCGATCGTCCCGGCCGCGACGACGTCCCACCCCTCCTGCCCGAACCGGTCCGTCAGCACCGTGGCCAGGAGCTGGTCGTCCTCGAGGATCAGGACCCGTTCGCCGGCCATTCCGCGCTCCCAAGCGGGAGTTCGATCCGGAACGTCGTGCCCACGCCGACCTCGCTCTGCACGGTGACGCGGCCGCCGTGCGCCGCGATCACGCGGGCTACCAGGGGCAGTCCGAGCCCGGTGCCGTGGGGCTTCGTCGAGAAGAACGGCTTCATGATGCGCGCAAGGTTCTCGGGCGGGATGCCGACGCCGGTGTCGGACACGTCGATCTGGACGCGGTCCCCGGCGGCCCGGACGCCGACCGTGAGGGTCCCGCCCGCCGGCATCGCCTCCAGCGCGTTCACGCACAGGTTCACCACCGCCTGCTCGAGTCGCAGCCGGTCGGCGAGCACCACGGGTAGGTCCGGCGCGTACTCGCGCACGACGCGTACCCGCTCGCGGCCCGGCGTCCCCGCGAGCCGCACGAGGGCGCTGTCCACGACCTCCGGGATGCGCTGCGCCTCGCGCACCAGCCCCACTGGCTTCGCCAGGCCGAGCAGGTCGCGCAACGTCTCGTCCACGTGCGCCAGCTCCGCCGTCACCTGGCCGAGGAGCCGCCGCTCCTCCTCGCTGATGGCGTAGGTGTGCTCGATCAGCTCGATGGCCCCGCGCACCCCGGCGAGCGGACGCTTGATCTCGTGCGCCACCTCGCTCGTCAGCGCGCCGACCTCCGCGAACCCCGCGCGCTCGGTGAGCTGCTCCTGTTGCGACTCGGCCAGCCGCTGGAGTTTCTGGAACGGGAGGATCACCTCCCGCTCCATCATCGCGCCCAGCATCACGGCGTAGGCCAGACCGAGCAGCACGGCCAGCGAGAGGCCGAAGACCGTGCCCCGGCGGACCGCGCGCTCCAGCCGGCCGCCGCTCACTATAAACTCGAGGAGCCCCCGGCTCCCCGGTCCCCCCACCCCGGCGTGCGGCACGACCACCGAGAGTTCGGCCGTGCCCCGCTGTCCGACCACCTGGCCTTCGGACCGAATGTCCCAGGGGTCCGGGAGCACTGCGCCAGGATGCCGCAGCCCCTCCTCGGCCGAATCGGAGGACATGAGGACCGTGCCGTCGCGTGCGACCACGCGATAGCCCTCGATCGGGGGACGGCTGGTCAGGAGAGCGAGTTCTCGGCGGGCGAGCGCAACCTGCCCGTGCGCCAGCGGGGCTTCGATCGCGGCCCGCGCTGACGCCGCCACCATCAGGGCGTGTCCCGTCGTCAGGGCGAACTGCTCCCGCTCCCAGTACCGGAGCGAGAAGTAGATCGCCACCGCGAGGCTCACGGCGAGGGCGCCGAGGATGGTGACCAGGACCTTGGCCCGGATCGACAGGTCACGCATCGCTGTCCCAAAATGAGCAATCCGCGTGCCCCGATGGGACACGCGGA
>CAYLJK010000156.1:0-6302 GCA_964383975.1 uncultured Gemmatimonadales bacterium
GGAGGCGAACGCCTGGGGATCGAACTGCGGCGGCTCGCCGACGTTGGCCACCACCTGGCCCGTGCGATCCACCAGCAGGAGGCTCTTCACGTTGGTCTCCCGCAGCAGCTCGTTCATGTGTCCCGAGATGGCCTTGAAGTCCTCTTCCCGGAACGACCAGCTGGATGCCCCCGGCATGCCGCCTCGCTCTAGCCCAGTTTCCGTTCCATCCGGCGCATGATCGCCTCGGCGCGCCGGCGCAGCGCGGGATGCTCCTCCCACGCCAGGTAGTCGCGGAGGACGCGCACGGCCTCCGGACCGGGATGCCCGCTCAAGTAGCCGAGCGCCGCGAGTCGGCGCAACGGCCGCGCGGAGAAGAGCGACGAGCGCCAGCGGCCCATGGACCGCTGCGCGAGCAGCGCGCCGGCGACGAAGCCGGCCGCGGCCGCGCCGAGGAAGTACCAGGTCCGCCGCCGCATCAGGATCCCACCGGCCGCCGGGCGGCGATCGCCTGCGCGATCGTCTCCCCGTCGGCGTACTCGAGTTCGCTCCCCACCGGCAGGCCACGCGCCAGGCGCGTGATCCCGACCCCGAGCGATGCGAGCGCCTGCTCCAAGTAGTGCGCGGTGGCCTCGCCCTCCACGGACGCGTTGGTGGCGAGGATGACCTCGCGCACGCCGCCGCCGGCGCCGCACCGCGCGACGAGCGCGGCCACGTTCAGCCGCTCCGGTCCCACGCCATCGAGCGGGCTCAGGCGGCCGCCCAGGACGTGGTACACGCCGCGGTACCCGCCGGCGCGCTCCACCGCGAGCACGTCCGAGGCCTCCTCCACCACACACACCACGCCGGCGTCGCGCCGCGGGTCGCTGCAGATCCCGCAGGGGTCGGCCTCGGTGAGGTTGCCGCACCGGGAGCAGGCGCGGACCCGTTCGCCGAGTGCGGCCAGCGCGCGGGCCAGCCGCGCCGAGTCCTCGCGCGGCCGCTTCAGGAGGTGGTACGTCAGCCGCTGCGCCGTCTTCCGCCCGATCCCCGGGAGCTTCGCGAACTCGACGACGAGCTCCTCGATCGCCGACACAGCGCTAGAGCGAGAACGGCAGCGGGAAGGGGAGCCCGCTCTGCAGCTTGCGCGCCTCCTCCTGGGCGATCTCCGCCGCCTTCTTCTGTACCTCGGTGAGCGCCGCGAGCACCAGGTCCTCGAGCATCTCGGCGTCGCCACCGAGCAGGCTGGGGTCGATCTTCACGGACCGGATCTGCCCGCGGCCGTCGGCCGTCACCGTCACCATGCCGGCGCCGGCCGAGCCGGTGACGGTCCGGCTCGCCAGTTCCGTCTGCATCGCTGCCAGGCGCCCCTGCACCTGCTGCCCGATCTGCAGGAGCGAACGAATGTCGGTCATCGGCGGAAAGCTATGGCCCGGCCGGGGCCCCGGCAAGCTGTCAGTCGAGCAGCTCTAAGTCCATGGCATCCATGGCGCTATCCAGCGCGGGGTCCTTCCCCCGAAGCGCCCGCGTCCGCTCGGCCTTGGCACTCGAGACAGTCACCCGCTGCGCCTTCAGGGGGCCAGCCGCCGCCGCGTCCTCCGCGGCGGCGGACTCGCCTTCGAGTGCGACCCGCACCGGCATCCCGAAGACTCTGGACGCTGCGGCCTCGATGGCCGCGCGGTGCCGCTCGATCGCGTCCGGAGTGAGTGGGCTGCCACCGCGGGGCCGCAGCCGCGCGACGCCGGCCTCCAGGGCCAGCATCTCCGTGTCGGCCACTGATTCGGCGACGATGCGCTTGTTGGCGTCACGGAGGACCTGGGCGACGGCGGGCCAGGAAGCGGGGGGTGGGGAGCCGGGAGCGGGGAGCGGCGGCGGCTCCGCGACGCCGGCGGGCGGGAGAGCGGGAGAGCGAGAGGGCGGGAGCGAGGAGCCGCCAGCGGCAGGCCCTGCCTCGGCGACGAGTCCCCCGACACCCTGTCCTCGCCCCGTGCTCCCGCCGTCCCGGTCCTCCCGCGTTCCACTCTCCCCCCCTCCCGTTCTCCCGCCCCGCAGCAACGCCCCGAGCTCCACCGTCCGGTCCAGCATCGCCCACCGCACCAGCAGCGTCTCCAGCGCCAGCCGCGGCGAACCGCCGCGCCTGATGCGCTCCTCCGCCTCCTCCAGGGAGCGGAGGATGCGCAGGAGATCCCCGGCCGCGAGGTCGCCGAGGCCCGAGCGGATCCGCTCGGCGAGCGCGGTGCTCACGCCGTCGGGTCGGGCACCGAGGCGGATCGCGAGGGCGGCACGCCACAGGTCCCCCGCTCCCTCCGAGAACGCCACCACGTCCACGCCGGCCTCGACGAGGCGGGCGACGAACGGGAAGACGTCCGCGGCCCGGCGGTTCGCGACGAGAACGAGCAGCTCGCCGTACACCTCGTCGCCGACGAGGCCGAGGACCTCGCGCACGCGGGCTGCCGTGATGGGGCCGGTGCCGAAGGCGGTCACCTGGTCGAGAACGCTCAGCGCGTCGCGGAGGCCGCCGTTGGCGACGCGGGCGATCAGCTCGACGGCGTCGGGCTCGACAGGGAGGCCTTCCGCCCCGGCCACCTGCTCGAGGCGCGCGGCGATCGCCTGCGGCCCCACGCGGCGGAAGTCGAACCGCTGGAGCCGGCTCATCACGGGGGCGGCGGTGTTCGTGATCTTGTGTGGCTCGGTGGTGGCAAAGACGAAGACGACGCGGGCGGGCGGCTCCTCCAGGATCTTGAGCAGCGTGTTCCACGCCTCGCGCGTGAGCATGTGGGCCTCGTCCACGATGTACACCTTGTGACGCCCCTCCTGGGAGGCGGCGTACATCGCGCGCTCGCGCAGGTCGCGGGCGTCGTCCACGCCGCGGTTGCTGGCGGCGTCGATCTCCACGACGTCGAGCGAGGCGGCGCCGCTCCAGATGCGCTCGCACGAGGCGCAGCGGCCGCACGGCTCGCCGGGGGCCGCGGTGGGCTGGCCCGCGTGGCGGGTCTCGCAGTTGAGCGCCATCGCGAGGATGCGGGCGGCGGTAGTCTTCCCCACCCCGCGCGGGCCGGAGAGGAGGTAGCCGTGGGCCACGCGGTGCTGCTCCACGGCGCCCTGGAGGGCGCGCGCGACGAGCTCCTGGCCGATGAGGTCGGAGAAGGCGCGGGGCCGGTACTTCCGGGCGAGCGCGAGGTGCATCAGCCGCGGGAAGCGGGGAGCGGGGAGCGGGTCGTCATGGGCGCGGCCGAATACTAACCCCGGCTCAGCGGGGCCGCAGCAGCCGGCCCTGGACCGGCCGGCGGCCCGAACCGTCCTGCCGCTCCATGGTCACGGTGAGCGCGCGTCCGCCTCCCGCCTGGAAGTATGCGAGCTCGAACCGATGCAGCCCGCGCCGCAGGGCGATCTCCCCGCTGCGTTCCTCCGGGCCGTGCAGGCCGTCGTTGTCCACCACGCGCGCGCCGCCGATCCAGAGCACGGCGCCGTCGTCCGCGGTCACGCGGAAACGCCAGATGCCGTCGTCGGGGACGTCCACCCAGCCGGTGAGGCGCACACCGAACCGCTCCGCGCGCGCGAAGCCCGGTATGGCCGCGTCCGGGACCACCACGGTGAACTCGGGACGCAGGCTGTCGAGTCCGGCGACACGTGAGACCGCGCCCTCGAGGTAGGACGCCACGAGCCCCGGCGCAACGCGCTCCGGGGCGATGACCTCGGCCGCGCGGAGCGTCGCCAGGGTGTACCGTGCGGAGCGGACGGGCCCGGCGCGACCCGCGGACGTGACGAGGCGGGCGCTCACGACCGTCCCCGTGTCGCGTGCCGCGACGCTGAACGGCTCCGAGTAGCGACGCGACCCGGGACCGGGCTCGGTGCCGTCGGTCGTGAACCGGATGTCGGCTCCGGCGAACGCCCCGCCCAGGGTGACGGTGGCGGTGTCCACCAGCGCGAGGCGGTCCGTCTCCAGCCCGGTCACGTGCGGGACGCGCCAGTTGACGCCGAGGCGGTCGAGGTCCGCGAAACGCGCCGGGAGCCGGGCGAGGAAGTCCGCGAGGTCACGCGACTCCCGCGGCGACCAGACCACCTCGGCGAGGGCGAGCAGGCGCGGCAGCGCCATGTACTCGACCTGCGATGCGGTGGGCAGGTACTCGGTCCAGACGTTCCCCTGCGCACCCAGGATGTGGCGGTGGCGCTCCGGCGGCAGCGAGTCGGGCACGGGCTCGAAGGCGTACACGCGCTCGAGCGGGAGGAACCCGCCGATGGCGAGCGGCTCGAAGCGCGGATCCCCCTGGTAGTAGTCGAAGTAGAGGTGACTGGTCGGCGTCATCACGACGTCGTGCCCGGCGCGCGCCGCCTCCAGCCCGCCCGCAATGCCGCGCCACGACATCACCGTGGCCCCCGGCGCCAGGCCGCCCTCGAGGATCTCGTCCCAGCCGATGAGCCGCCGGCCGTTAGCGCTGAGGAACCGCTCGATTCGGCGGATGAACCAGCTCTGCAGTTCCTCCTCGCTCCTCAGCCCCTCGCGTTGCATGATCCCCTGCGCCTCGGCGCTCTCGCGCCAGCGGCGCTTCGGGACCTCGTCCCCGCCGATGTGGATGTACCGCGACGGGAAGAGCGCCATCACCTCGCGCAGGACGTGCTCCAGGAAGGTGAAGGTCGTCTCCGTGGGGCAGAACACGTCCTCGAAGACGCCCCAGCGCGTGGCGACCTCGAACGGTCCGGGCGTGCACGCCAACTCGGGATACGCCGCCAGCGCCGCCAGCGCGTGGCCCGGCATCTCGATCTCGGGAACGACGGTCACGTGCCGTTCGGCGGCGTAGCGGACCAGTTCGCGCACCTCGGCCTGGGTGTAGAACCCGCCGTAGCGGCGGCCGTCGCCGACGTACGGATCGGACTGCTTCCCCACGACGGTCTCGCGGCGCCAGGCCCCGACCTCGGTGAGCCGGGGGTAGCGCATGATCTCGAGACGCCACCCCTGGTCCTCGGTGAGATGCCAGTGGAAGGTGTTGAGCTTGAAGCGCGCCAGCAGGTCCACGTAGCGCTTCAGGTAGTCGAGCGGGAAGAAATGCCGGCCCACGTCGAGGTGCATGCCGCGCCACGCGAAGCGCGGGCGGTCCTCGATGCGCACGGCCGGTACGGTGCCGTTCTCGCGCAGCAGCTGGCGCAGCGTCTGGAGTCCGTAGAAGACGCCGGCGCTCGAAGGGCCGTGCACGACGATCGAGTCGGGCGTCACGAGCAGGCGATAGCCTTCCGGCGTCGCGGAGTCGGCGCGCAGATCGGCAAGGCGCAGGATGAGCGCGGGGCCGGTGCGCCGGCGCCTCAGCGCGGGTGCACGGCCGGTGCGTTCCGTCACGATCGCCTGCGCGGTGCGGGCCAGATGGGTGAGCGCCTGCGCCGGCGCGCCCTGCACGATGAGCGGCGTGGCAGGAGTGAAGGCGAAGCCGCCGTCGAGCGGCGTCATCTGGCGCGGCAGCGGGACGACATCGAAGCGGGGCGTCTGAGCGGCGAGCGGCGCCGCGAGGAGCGCGGAGAGGACGGGCACGAGGGGTCGGCGCATGAGGGACGGCTCCGGACGGCGCACGACGACGGGCAACGAGGAGAGTGCCCCAGGACACCGTCCGCGACGCATGACATCGCTTAGCGCTGCTGCCTTCGGGGCCCTGACGCGGTTCGCGCGCACGTGCCCGGGGGGCCTGGGGCGAGGGGAAGATAAGGGGGGAGCGAGGAGAGGGGAAAGAGGAGAGGGGAGAGCGGAGCCCGCCTCTCTCCTCATCTCCCCTCTCCTCTCTCTCCTCTCTTATCTTTGCGCCATGAGGACCATCATCGAACCCTTCCGCATCAAGTCCGTCGAACCGATCCGCCTCACCACGCCGGAGCAGCGCGAGCAGCATCTGCGCGAGGCCGGCTTCAACGTCTTCAAGCTCCGCGCCGCGGACGTGCTCATCGACCTGCTGACCGACAGCGGCACGGCCGCCATGAGCAGCGACCAGTGGGCCGGGGTGATGCGCGGGGACGAGTCGTACGCCGGCTCAGCCTCCTGGTACCGGTTCGAGCGCGCGGTGAAGGACATCTTCGGCTTCCGGCACGTCCTGCCGACGCACCAGGGACGCGCGGCGGAGCGGATCCTGTTCGCGACGATGTGCCGGAGCGGCGACGTGGAGTTCACGGGTGCTGAGGCCGTGGACCTCGTGATCCCCGAGGGCCGGGTGCCGTCGTCACGGCATCCGTTCAAGGGGAACATGGATGTGACGGCGCTGCGGCAGCTCATCCGGGAGCGGGGCCGCGAGCGCATCCCACTCTGCATGCTCACGATCACGAACAACTCCGGCGGCGGACAGCCCGTCTCGCTCGCCAACGTGCGCGAG
>CAYLJK010000157.1:0-6296 GCA_964383975.1 uncultured Gemmatimonadales bacterium
GGAAGCCGACCCGGAAGTCGCCGTAGAAATCCACCTGGCCGGGGACGGTGATGTGCGCCTCGTAGTAATTCCCGTACCAGAAATCGCGCCATGAGAGGTGCGGGTTTCGGAGCAGGATGGCGCGTCCCGACGTCGTGCGGGTCGGGGCGAACGCCCAGGCGTTGGAGCCGATGTTGTCCCGCAGACCCTCGAACGCGCGCTCGCTCTCACCCTCCCCGGGCCGCCGGCGGCGCAGCGCGCGCAGGAAGGTCTGCGTCGCAGGCTCGACCGTCTCGTCGGTCCAGAGCGCGGCGGCGTCCTGCGGGGTGAACGGCGCGAGCCGCCAGGCGGCGTACTCCGCCGGGTGCCTCTCCACCCAGCGGTTCGCTGCCGCCGCCCACCCAGCGAAGAGATGGCGCAGCTCGGCGTCGAGCAGGTGAAACGTCTCGACGGCGCGCTGGTGCGACTCGACGAAGGTGAAGTCCGACTCCAGCGAGTCGCGCCCGAAGATCTCCGCCAGGCCGCCGCGGGCACGCACCAGGTTCAGGACGATGCGGGAGCCGTGGTCCTCCAGCTGCGCCCACGCGAGCCCGTAGCCAAGTGCGCCGAAGTCCTGCGCGAGGACGTGCGGGACGCCGTGCGCCGTGCGCCGGATCTCGACGCGGTCGCGGTACGGGGTCTGGGCGGACAGCGAGGTGGCGAGCGGCAGGAGCACCGCGAGTGCCAGCGGAGGGAAGCGGCGCATGGGGCCAATGTATGCGTCGGGACCGTGCGGCGGCAGGCTGGCAGCGAGAGCGCGGAACGCCCCGGCAGTCGAGCCTCGAGCAGGCTGGCTCGGCCTGCTGCGCACGCTGCGAGCGTGCACGGCGGAAGGGCCGATCCGCCCGCCGACGGCCGGGCCTCGATCGCCCCCGACGCCCGCGTCCCGACTGCCGATGCCCCCGCTCCCGCTCACTTCGCGATTCCCGTCTCCCGAGTCCCGCATCAATCGGGATTCATCCTCGCCAGCGTGAACATCTCCGCGTCCCCGCGGCTGAACGGCCTGAGGCGCACCGCCCACTCGTACGTCCGCAGCGGGATGCGGTACTCCGGGTGCGGGAGCGCGCCCCAGCTGTCGTCGCCGCCGACGCCCATCTGGTGCCAGTCGAGGCGCACCTCGGTGAGGGCGCGGCGCCGGACGTCGCTGAGGTGGCGGTTGACCTTCACCTGGCCCTCGTCGAAGTCCTCCTGGAGGAACGGCAGCGCGGAGGCCTCGAGCAGCGGCATGCCCACGGCGAGGAGGCCGGTGCCGGCGGCGTTGGCCACGCTCATCCAGCGCACGTCGCTGCGCGTGCCGGTCTCCTGCGGCCGCCCGTACGGGTGCGCCAGATCCACCGCCGCGGCGCGGTAGAGCCCGACGGGCGCACCGGTCCTGCGGTCCCAGTAGTTCTCCTGCGGCCCGCGGCCGAACCACGCGACGCTGTCGAACCCCAGCGGCATCGTGAAGCGCAGGCCGAGCCGCGGGAGATCGGGAAGCGTCGTGTCGCCGGGCACGAAGCGGTTGCGGACGACGACGTCGCCGCTGCCGTACACGTCGAAGGTCGTGGTGAGCCGCGCGCCGCCGGCGTGGAGCAACTGCTCGACCGCGACGGTGACGCGGTCCGGCGAGGGCTGCCGCACGTGCACGCTCTCGACGTGGCGATCGGGCCCGGCGCGCCGCCAGACCCGCTGGCGCCGCGGCATCCGGTTGCCGAAGTCGTTGTCCGTGGGCGCGCGCCAGAAGTTGGGCTCCGGTCCGGTGCGGAGCAGTTCCGTCGCGTCCCACACCAGTGACGTGAGCGTCCCCTGTGCGCGCGTGAAGACGGCACGGAATCGGGGGCCGGTCACCGTGATGCGCACGCTGTCCACGGCCAGCGCCACCGCCGGCAGCGGCGCGCGGCCGCCCACCGCGGCCGCCGCGGCCTCCGGCAGCGCGAACTGCTCCCACGCGACGACGCTCCCGGCCGGGAAGAACGGTTCGTCCCGCACCAGCACGTACGCGACCGTCAGCAGTAGCTCGGCGCCCGCGGAGCGCAGGACCGGGAGCGGGAGCGTCACGTCGGTCGAGTCGCGCGGCGCGAGCGCGATCTCCCGCTCGCCGCGCATCAGCACATCCGCGTCGGACGTGACCGTCCAGCGGAGCGTCAGGTGCGAGAGGTCCCGGAAGTCGTAGCGGTTGATCACGCGGACGCGGCTTCCGCCGAGGTGCCGCGTCGTGACCGGCTGGTAGACCTTGCGCACCTCGTGGTAGTGCGGGTGCGGTGTGCGGTCCGGCCCGACCAGGCCGTTGAAGAGGAAGTTCGCGTCGCTCGGCGTGCCCGGCGGCCCGTAGTCGCCGCCGTAGGCCCAGTGCGGCTCGCCGCCCGGGTTCCGCGCCGCGAGCCCCTGGTCCACCCAGTCCCAGATGAAGCCGCCCTGGAGCTGGGGATGCGCGTAGATGACATCCCAGTAGTCCTGGAGGTTGCCGACGCTGTTCCCCATGGCGTGCGCGTACTCGCACATGATGAGCGGCCGGTCCCGCCAGGCGCGCACGTACTCCAGCAGCCACTCGATGCGGCTGTACATCGGCGTCACGAGATCCACGTGCGGCCGCTGGCCGGCGCGCTCGTACATCACGGGTCGGGACGGGTCGCGGCGGTGGATCCACGCCGACGTCGCCTGGAAGTTCACGCCGTCGCCGGCCTCGTTCCCCAGCGACCAGATGATGACCGACGGGTGGTTCTTGTCGCGCTCGACCATCCGTATCGTGCGATCGAGGTGAGCCTCCCGCCACGCGGGCCGGTTTCCGAGCGTCGTGTCCGGGTGATAGCCCATCCCGTGCGACTCGATGTTCGCCTCGTCCACGAGGTACAGCCCGAGCTCGTCCGCGAGGTCGTACCAGGTCGGGGCGTTCGGGTAGTGGCTGGTGCGCACGGCGTTGATGTGCGCCTGCTTCATCAGCTCGATGTCGCGGCGCATCGAGGCCGGCGTGACGGAGCGGCCGGTGACCGGGTCGTGCTCGTGGCGGTTCACGCCGCGCAGCGTCACCGGCACGTTGTTGACGAGCAGCAGGCCGCCCCGCACCTCGACGCGGCGGAAGCCGACGCGCTGGGCGATGATCTCGGTCGTGTCGCCGCGACCGCCGAGGAGCGCGAGGACGACTGTGTAGAGCCGCGGCGTCTCCGCCGTCCACCGCTCCGGATCGGGGACCTCCGCCCGGAGCGTGAGCGTCGTCTCGGCCGCGCCACCGGCCGGGAGCTGCGCGGCGAGCGGCGCGCGGAGGACCGGCCGCCCGTCGGGCCCGAGGAGCTGGACGCCGAGGCGGACCGCGTCCCGCGGCCCCTGCCCCGCCCGGGCGACCGTCACGTCCACGCTCAGCGCACCGCGCCGCAGCGTGCTGTCCAGCGCCGGCCGTGCCCAGTAGTCGCGGATGTGCGTCGCCGGCACGGCGTAGAGGAACACGTCGCGCTCGATGCCGCTGACCTTCCAGTAGTCCTGGTCCTCGAGGTAGTCGCCGTCGGAGAACCGGAACAGCTGCACGGCGACCGTGTTCTCCCCCGGGCGCAGCAGGTCGGTCACGTCGAACTCGGCCGGCGTCTTGCTCCCCTTGGCGAAGCCGGCCTCCCGCCCGTTCACCCAGACCCAGCCGGCGCTCTTGAGGCTCCCGACGTGCAGGATGACGCGCCGCCCGCGCCAGCCGTCCGGCACGGTGAAGGCGCGGCGGTACGAGCCGACCGGGTTGTCGTCGTGGGGGACGAACGGCGGGTTCGGCGGGTAGAGGTAGGTGATGTTGGTGTAGATCGGGATCCCGAAACCGAGCGTCTCCCAGTTGCCGGGGACGCGGATGCTGTCCCAGCGGGAGACGTCGTAGTCGTCGCGCCAGAAGCCGGCCGGCCGGTCGGCCGGGTCCGCCACGTACCGGAAGCGCCAGGTGCCGTTGAGCGACCGGTACCACGGCGAGCGCTCGTGCTCACGGCTGAGCGCGCCGGCGAGCGTCGCGTGGGGAACGTAGAAGGCGTGCGGCGCCAGCCGGTTCCGGCCGTAGAGGGTGACGTCCTCCAGCTCGCGCGGGAAGGGCTGCTGGCCAACGGCGACGCTGGCGACCAGGCCGGCGAGGCCGAGGGCGGCGGAAGCGGCGGCACGCATGAGGCTCCTCGGACAGGTGGAACGGACGCACTCAAGTAATCGCGGGCGGGAACGCGGCGCCAGCCGTGCGGGTATCGGGACGCGGGATTCGGGCATGGGCCCGTTTTCCCGACTCCCCATTCCCGATTCCCCCGCGCCGACATATGCTCCCACGACCACCGCCCGGGTGCCTCCACCGTGAAAGAACGCCTCATCGCTCTCTACGAGGACCACTTCGGCCGGCGGCCCGACGTCATCCTCGACCTCCCGGCCGACGGGTCCACGCGGCAGTACTTCCGGCTCCAGTCGGGCGACGAGCGGTCCGCCATCGGTGCCATCGGCCCCGACCACGAGGAGAACCGCGCGTTCCTCGCCTTCGCGAAAGCGTTCCGGGGCATCGGCCTGCCGGTGCCCGCCATCTACGCCGAGGATCGCGAGGCGGGCATCTGGCTGGAGCAGGACCTGGGCGACACGACGCTCTTCGCCGCGCTGAGTGCGGCCCGCGTCGCGTGCGCCGAGGGGACGTTCCCGCCCGAGATCGAGCAGCTGTACCGAAAGGTTCTGGCCGTCCTGCCGCGCTTCCAGGTGCACGGGCACCGCGCGGTGGACTACCGGGTCGCCTATCCGCGCAAGGCGTTCGACGCGCAATCCATCGGCTGGGACCTCAACTACTTCAAGTACCACTTCCTGAAGCTCGCCGGCATCCCGTTCAACGAGCAGCGCCTCGAGAAGGACTTCGCCCGCTTCACGCGGCAGCTGCTCACCGCCGACGCCGAGTACTTCCTGTACCGCGACTTCCAGTCCCGCAACATCATGATTCTCGACGGGGAACCGTGGTTCCTCGACTTCCAGGGCGGGCGCAAGGGGGCGCCGCACTACGACGTCGCCTCGCTGCTCTACGACGCGAAGGCGCAGCTCCCCGCGGCCGTCCGCGCGGCGCTGCTGGAGTGCTACCTCGAGTTTCTGGGCGCTCACGTGCCGGTGGACCGGGATGCGTTCCGCACGATGTTCCGGAGCTTCGTGCTGGTGCGGCTGATGCAGGCGCTGGGGGCCTACGGCTACCGCGGCTTCTTCGAGCGCAAGCGCCGCTTCCTCGAGAGCGTCCCCGCGGCCGCGCGCAACCTGGAGGAGCTGCTCGCCGCCGGGCTCCCGCTGCCGCTCCCTGAGCTGGAGGCGGTGTTCCGGCGCATCGTCGAGCGCTGGGCCCCGGCGGCGCGGGACGCGGCGCCGCCAAGCCCGCTGGTGGTCCTGGTGCAGAGCTTCTCCTACCGCGACGGCTATCCGCCGGACGTCGAGGGGCACGGCGGCGGGTTCGTCTTCGACTGCCGCGCGCTTCCCAACCCGCACCACGTGCCGGTGCTGCGCGACCTCACCGGCGAAGCGGCCGCCGTGGCCGACTTCCTCGAGCGCACCGGCGAGGTGCAGGAGTTCTGGGAGAGCGTGCGCGCGCTCACCGACGCGCAGGTGGAACGCTACGTGGCGCGCGGGTTCTCCAGCCTCACCGTGTCGTTCGGCTGCACCGGCGGCCGCCACCGGTCGGTGTACCTCGCCGCGAAGCTCGCCGCGCACCTGCGGCAGCGCTTCCCGCACGTCGGCGTGCGGCTCGAGCACCGCAGCGTCTGATGGAAGCGATGATCCTCGCGGCCGGGCTCGGCACGCGGCTCCGCCCCCTGACCGAGCGCCTCCCGAAGGCGCTCGTCCCGGTGCGTGGGCGCCCGCTCCTCGCGCACGCGCTGGACCGCGTCGTGGCGGCGGGGGCCACGCGCGTCGTCATCAACACCCACCACCACGCCGAGCAGATCGAGGCGTGGGTCGCGGCGAACGTGCCGTCCGGCGTCGAGATCGCGCTCTCGCGCGAGCCGGATGGGCCCTACGAGACCGGCGGCGGCCTGCTGGCCGCCCGGCGGCTCTTCAGCGGCGACGGACCGATCCTGCTGCACAACGTGGACGTGCTCTCCCGCGTCCCCCTGGAGGACCTCTGCGCCGCCCACGGCGCCGGCCGCGACCGCTCCGGCCGCGTCCTCGCCACCGTGGCGGTGCAGGATCGCCCGTCCACCCGCGGCCTCGTCCTCGATGACCTCGGCGTCCTCGGCCGCGAGCGCGACGCGCCCGACGGCACACGCGCCGCGGAGCGCGCCCGGGAGCCGGTGGGCCCGATCCGCCGCAGGGCCGTCGCCGGCGTCCACGTGGTCGAG
>CAYLJK010000158.1:0-6280 GCA_964383975.1 uncultured Gemmatimonadales bacterium
TCGGCGCAGGCGTGCTTGGCCGCCCGCAGCCGGGCCGCGTCCGCGCGCAGCGCGCCGACCCGCTCCTGGATCCGTTCCCGGAACCGGACGGTCTGCGCCTGCACCTCGGCGTCGCTGAGCGCCTTGAGTCGCTCCTCGTGCCCGTGGATCGCGTCCACGATCGGCCGCAGCTTCCGCAGCTCGCGCTGGAAGCGGCTCCCGAGGACCTTCGTGACCAGCTGCTGGACCGTCGCCATGTATGCCCTCAAGCAGCGGGGAGCGGGGAGCCGGTCGCGGGGAGCCGGCACTCCCGTGCCCCTGGGCCCCCGTGCCTCCGTGCCCGCCGTCTCACCGGTACAGCTTCTCCCGCGCGATGTACTCCGCCACCTTCTCCGGCACGAGCCACCGGATGCTCTTCCCCGTCAGGCAGCGCGCGCGGATGTCGCTCGCCGAGATCTCGATCGCCGGCGTCGCGACCACGTGCCGCACGAACGCCGAGGTGACCTCCGGCGCTCCGGGGCGCGTCAGGACCGCGACCTCGGCCAGCCGCGCCACCTCGTCGGGAGCGCGCCAGCGCGGCAGCGTCGCGGCCGCGTCCGCTCCGAGCACGAGCACCAGCCGCACGCCCCGCAGCCGTTCACGCAGCAGCCGCAGCGTCTCCACCGTGTACGAGGGGCCGGGCCGGTCCAGCTCGCAGGTCTCGACCGCGAAGCGGGGGTGCGCCTCGATGGCGAGCGCCAGCATCGCCACGCGGTGCGACGCCGCGGCCACCGGCCCGTGCGGCTTGAGCGGCTGACGCGCGACCGGAACGAACAGCAGGCGGTCGAGACCGAGGGCCTCCGCGGCCCGCTCCGCCGCGATCAAGTGGCCGTGATGGACGGGATCGAAGCTACCGCCCAGGACGCCCGTCGCCACAGACCTCCCGCACGTCGGCGCGGGTCCCGTAGTACTGCCGCAGGTGGGAGCACGTCTCCTCGCGCTCCTCGGCGTAGCCGATGGCGCCGTACGCCTGCACCAGCTTCACGAACGCCTCCGGCACCACCGCCGACGACGGGTACTTCGCGATCAGGCTGCGGAAGTACAGGATCGCCGAGTCATAGGCTCCACGGCGGAAGTAGAACACCCCCGACTGGAGGTCCTTGCGCGCGAACAGGTCCTGGAGCATCCGGATCCTGAGGGCTCCCAGCTGGGCGGCCGGCGTGTCGGGGTAGCGCCCCGTCAGCTCCTGGTACGTGGCGATCGCGGTCTCGCCGTTCGACGGGTCCAGCTCCGGCCGCTTCCACAGCCGCGCGTACGCGTCGCCCGCCCGGAGCAGCGCGTACGGCGCCAGCGCGTCGGCCGGGAAGTCGTCCGCCATGCGGCGGAACTCCCGCGCGGCCGTGACCAGCTCCCCCAGGCCCGCGTGGGACTCCGAGAGGTAGAAGCGCAGCCGCGGGAGCAGCGTGTCGCGCCCCGGCAGATCGAAGAGCAGCCGCTGGAACCGTTCGCGCGCCCTGCCGAAGCGGCCGGCGCGGAAGTTGCGCATCGCCTCCGCGTAGGCCGCCTCCGGCGCCACGGGCGGCGGGGGGCCGCGATGGCACGCGGCGGTGACCGCGAGCAGGCACACGAGGCCGGCGCGGCGCCAGCGTCGCTCAGTCCGTGTCGGCATGGCCCTAAAGATAACCCCTACGGGACCGCGGGTTCCTGGCCGGTGAGCTTGCGCAGCTGCTCGCGGGCACGCTGCACCACCGGGTTGTCGTCGCCGCCGCCGGCGATGGCGCGCGCGTACGCGTCCGCGGCGGCGGCCGAGTCCCCGTCGGCCCAGCTCGCGTCGCCGAGCAGGGCCCAGGCGAGCCGCACCGTGCTGTCCCGGATGCCCCAGGCGATTGCCGCCCGGAACCGCACGATCGCCTCGTCGAGTTCCCCGGCGGCCAGCGCGGTGCGTCCGGCGTCCAGCTCGCAGGCGCCCAGGCCGCCGCGCGCCAGGCGCTGCGTGGCGTCCGACGGGCGGCGCCGCAGCAGCGACTCGAACGCACGGGCTGCCCAATCGCACCGCCCCGCGACCGCGGCGGCATCCGCCCACAGGGCGACGAGCGAGTCGGCCTCGACGCGGCTGGCGCGCGCGGCCGCCGCGAGCAGCAGGTCGGGGTCCTCCGGCCGCGCCCCGAGCGTCAGCAGGTCGCGCAGCCCCTCACCGAGCGCCGGACCGAGGCGCTCCGGCGCCAGCTCCCGCATGGCGGCGGCCGCGGCGCGCAGCCCCGCCGGGTCCCGCGCCTCGACCGCCGCGCGCGCGGTCCGCACGAGGCCTTCCACCGCCTCGGCCCGCGAGGCCGGGTCGGTCCGGGCCAGTTCGCGCCAGGCACGCACCGCTTCGGGGAGGTCGCCCGCGTGCATCGCCGCGTGTGCCAGCTTGGCGCGCAGCTCCCAGGACGGCGAGCGCTGGCGCGAGGCGAGCCGGTACTCGGCGAGGGCGTCGAGCCACGCCCCCTCCGCGTAGCGCCGGTCGCCGAGCCGCTCGTGATCCGTCCCCCGCGAGCAGGCCGCGAGCGCGAGCACCGCCGCGGCCGCGGCCAGCCGCCGCGCGCGTCGTCCCGCGCGGCTCACCAGCCGATGCGCTCGAGCACGGCGAGGTACGCCGCGACGCGCGGGTCCTTCGGGGCGCGCGCGCGGCACTCCTCCCAGGCCGCGCGGGCGCCGGCGCGGTCCCCCTGGAGGTAGCGCGCCATCCCGAGCGCCACGCGCGCGTCGAGGAAGCCCGGGCGGAGCGCGAGGATCGCCTCCAGCTCGCCCGCCGCGCGGTCGAAGTGCCCTTCCTCCAGGAAGAGCCGCGCGAGCCGGTAGCGCAGGTCCACGAACTCGGGCCGGAGCTCGGCGGCGGCGACGAGCTGGCCGATCGCCTGCCGCCGACCCCCCGCCTCCAGGTACGCCTCGGCCAGCTCCGCGTGCAGGTTCGCGAGCCGCGAGGCCTCGGCGGCCGGGAAGCCCGTGTGGTCCACCGCGCCACAGCGTTGCGCCTCGTGGTACGCGGCCGCCGCCTCCTCGTCCCGGCCCTGGTCGCTCAGCACCACGGCGCGGTTGAGCAGCGCCTCGACGTAGCGCGGATTGAGCCGCAGCGCCACGTCGAACTCCGCGAGCGCCTCCTCGGCGCGGCCGACCAGCGCATAGGCGAGGCCGAGCAGGTTGTGCGCGTCCGCGTACGCCTGTCCGGTGCGGACCAGTTCGGTCAGCAGGTGCACGGCGGCGTAGGCGTCGCCCGCCTCAAGCCGTTCGCGGGCGTTCTTCACCAGATGGTCAGGTCGCGCTTCCATAGGCCCCCCTCCGTCCACCGGGTGCTCGGCATCCACGAACGCGCTCACCCGGGCAGGTTCCGGAACCAGGCGATGGTACGCTGGAGCCCTTCCTCCAGCGGCACCTTCGGCTCCCAGCCGAGCAGCGCCCGGGCGCGCGAGACGTCGGGCCGGCGCTGCCGCGGGTCGTCCGCCGGGAGGGGCTCGTGGACCAGGGGCGAAGCGGACCCAGTGAGCCGGATGACGAGATGCGCCAGCTCCCGCACGGTGAACTCGCCCGGGTTCCCGAGGTTCACGGGATCGGCGCCCCCCCGCTGGAAGAGCCGGTAGATCCCCTCGATCAGGTCATCCACGTAGCAGAAGGAGCGCGACTGCTCGCCGTCCCCGTAGATGGTGATCGGCTCGCCGCGCAGCGCCTGTACGATGAAGTTCGAGACCACCCGGCCGTCGCGCGCCCGCATCCGCGGCCCGTAGGTGTTGAAGATCCGGGCGACACGGGTGTCCACGCCGTGGTGGCGGTGGTACGCCATCGTCATCGCCTCGGCGAAGCGCTTCGCCTCGTCGTACACGCCGCGGGGGCCGATGGGGTTCACGTGCCCCCAGTAGCCCTCGGTCTGCGGGTGCTCCAGCGGGTCGCCGTACACCTCCGACGTGGAGGCGAGCAGGAAGCGCGCCGCCTTGGCCTTGGCGAGGCCCAGCGCCTTGTGGGTCCCCAGCGAGCCGACCTTCAGTGTCTGGATCGGCAGCTCCAAGTAGTCCTTGGGACTCGCCGGCGACGCGAAGTGGAGCACCCCGTCGAGCGGGCCGTCCACGTAGAGGAACTGCGTGACGTTGTGCTCGTAGAAGGTGAAGCGAGGGTCCCCCGTCAGGTGGGCGATGTTGCGGGGATGCCCGGTGAGGAAGTTGTCCATCCCCACGACCTCGTGACCGTCGGCGAGGAAGCGGTCCACCAGGTGGGAGCCAAGGAACCCGGCCGCGCCGGTAATGAGCACGCGCATCAGGGCCGGCCGATCGAGGCGTAAGTGAAGCCGGCGGCCCGCATCTTCGCCGGGTCGTACAAGTTCCGGGCGTCAATGACCACCGGGCGGCGCATCCGCCGCTTCACCTCGGCGAGGTCGAGGGCGCGGTACTCCTGCCACTCGGTCAGCACGACGACGGCGTCCGCCCCGTCGAGGGCGTCGTAACGGTGCCCGGCGTAGGCGACCCGGCCCCCGAACCGCCGCCGCGCCTCGTGCATCGCCTCCGGGTCGTGGACCCGGAGCCGGCCGCCCTCGGCGAGCACGCGCTCCACCAGCACGAGCGACGCCGCCTCACGCATGTCGTCGGTCTGCGCCTTGAATGCCAGTCCCCACACCGCGACGGTCGCCCCGGCGAGCGTGCCGAGGGCCGCGCGCAGCTTCTCCACCGGGAGGAGCTTCTGCCGGTCGTTCACGCGGTCCACGGCCTCGAGCACGTCCTGCGGCGCCCCTACCGCGCGGCCGGTCGCCACCAGCGCCTTAACGTCCTTCGGGAAGCAGGAGCCGCCGTAGCCGGGGCCGGCGTAGAGGAACGCCGGTCCGATCCGTACATCGGAGCCGATGCCGCGGCGGACGTGATCCACATTGGCCCCCACGGCGTCACACAGGGCCGCGAACTGGTTCATCAGCGTGATCCGCGCCGCGAGCATGGCGTTCGCCGCGTACTTGGTGACCTCCGCCGACGGGATGTCCATGAAGATGACGGGATTGCCGGAGCGCACGAACGGATCGTACAGCTCGCGCAGCGCCACCTCCGCCTCGCGGCTGTCCACGCCGCAGACGATGCGATCCGGCTTCATGAAGTCCTGGACGGCCGCCCCTTCCTTGAGGAACTCCGGGTTCGAGGCCACGAAGAACGGGGTCCGGGTCCGCGCCGCGATGGTCGCGCGCACCTTCTCGGCGGTTCCCACCGGCACGGTGCTCTTGGTGACGATCACCTTCGACGTGTTCATGTGGTCGCCGATGGTCGCCGCGACGTCCAGCACGTGGGAGAGGTCCGCCGAGCCGTCCTCGTCCTGCGGGGTGCCCACGGCGATGACGACGATGGCGCTCGCCTCCACGGCGGCGGCCACGTCGGTGGTGAAGCGGAGCCGCCCTTCGGCCTCGTTGCGGGCGACCAGCGGCGCCAGCCCCGGTTCGTAGATCGGGATGACGCCGCGCTGCAGGCCCGCGATCTTCGCGGCGTCCGCGTCGGCGCCGATGACGGTGTTGCCCGTTTCGGCAAGGCCGGCAGCCATCACCAGCCCGACGTAGCCGGTCCCGATGACGGCGACGTTCACCCAACCCCCTTCGCCTTCCGGGCCTTCCCGGCGATCACGTGCCGGCTGTCCACGATGGCCTTCGCCTCGCGCGCCACCATCGGGTAGTCGATGCCCGAGTGGTCGGTGACCACGATGACGCAGTCAGCCGCGCGCACGGTGACCGCGTCGAGCGGCACGGACCGCAGCGTCAGGCCGTCCTCGTGCACCTCCTCGATGAACGGATCGTGGTAGCGCACCTGGGCCCCCATCCGCTCCAGCAGCCGGATCACGTCGAGCGCCGGGCTCTCCCGCAGATCGTCGATGTCCTTCTTGTAGGCGACGCCGAGGACCAGCACCGTGGAGCCGCGGACCGCCTTGCCGTGCTCGTTCAGGGCCGCGCTCACCTTCTGTACCCAGAACTCCGGCATGGACGAGTTGATCTCGCTCGCCACCTCGATGAACCGAGTCCGGTAGTTGAGCGCGCGCATCCGCCACGCCAGGTAGTGCGGATCGAGCGGGATGCAGTGGCCGCCGACGCCGGGGCCCGGCGTGAACTTCATGAAGCCGAACGGCTTCGTGTTGGCCGCCTCGATGACCTCCCACACGTCCACGCCGAGCTTGTCGCAGACGATGGCCATCTCGTTCACCAGCCCGATGTTCACCGAGCGGAAGGTGTTCTCCAGCAGCTTGGTCAGCTCCGCCGCCTCCGGTGAACTGACGGGGACGAGTCGTTCGATCGCCGGCTCGTAGAGCGCGACCACCACCCGGGTGCAGGCCG
>CAYLJK010000159.1:0-6257 GCA_964383975.1 uncultured Gemmatimonadales bacterium
CCGTCGGCGCCCGCGGCCACCGCCGCGCGCGCCATGGGGATCACCTTGTCCCGGCGCCCGGTGGCGTGGCTCGGATCCGCGATGATCGGCAGGTGCGACAGCTCGTGCACCACGGCGATGGCGCTGAGGTCGAACACGTTGCGGGTGGACGAATCGAACCCGCGAATCCCGCGCTCGCACAGGATCACGTCGTGATTCCCCTCGGCCAGCAGGTACTCGGCGGAGAGCAAGAGTTCGGTGATCGTGGCGGCGATCCCGCGCTTGAGCAGGACCGGCTTGCCCGCGCGCCCCGCCCGCTTGAGCAGCGGGAAGTTCTGCATGTTGCGCGCGCCGATCTGGATGAGGTCCGCGTATTCCGCCACCACCGCCACGCTCTCGGGGTCCATCGCCTCCGTGACGATCAACAGCCCGGTCTCCTCCCGTGCCTTGGCCAGGAACTTCAGCCCTTTCAGGCCCAGCCCCTGAAACGAGTACGGCGAGGTTCGCGGCTTGAACGCGCCGCCGCGGAGAATGGGCGCGCCCGCCTCCCGAACCAGGCGAGCGGCAGCCAGGATTTGCTCTTCGGACTCGACGGAGCAGGGGCCCGCCACGATGACGACCTCATCGCCACCGATCGTGATGCCGCCGGGGAGGCGCACCAGCGTGCGTTCCTGCTTCCATTCCCGCGAGACCTGCTTATAGGGCTGCGTGACGTGGATGATCTCTTTCACGCCGGCGAGGCCGGCGAGGCGGGACTCGTCCACCCGCCCGTCGTTGCCCACCAGGCCCACCGCCGTGCGCTGCGCCCCCGGCATGGGCCGCGCCTGGTAGCCCAACTCCTCGATCACTTCCACCACGCGCTCGATCTGGTCCGGCGTGGCGCCGTGCTGCATGACGATCAGCATCGCGAATATCCCATCCTGAACCTCATCCTTGGGGCGCCGGCGGCGCGCCCACCACGAATCGGTCGCCGTCACGCGCGGCGCTCACCATACCGCCGAACACATCCGCCGCCTGCCCCGCGGGATCGGTTCCCTCCACCGGCGGATAGAAATGCGTGAGGACCAGGTGGCGGGCCTGGGCCGCCCGGGCCAGGGCCCCGGCCCGCCGGGGCGTTAAATGTATGTCGAGCGGGCGATCCTCAGGGAGCGAACACTCGGCCAGCAGCAAATCCGCGCTCCGCGCCCACCGGGCCAGCTCGTCGCTCACGCCGGTATCTCCGGTATACACCAACCGGCGGTCTCCGGCCCGCACGGCGTACGCCAGGCTCTCGCTGGTGTGCGGCGTCTTGCAGGTTTCGAGCGTGGTTCCGCCGCCGAGGTCGGTGGCGGCCCCGGGCGCGATCTCCTGGATGTCGCAAGGGTACCCGGGGTCCAGCACCCAGTCACCCAGCGCGCCGGCCAGCAGCGTCAGTCTGGTGCGCAGTCCTCGCGGCCCGATCACCGCCAGCGGGGCGCTCC
The DNA here is from genome assembly GCA_964383975.1 of uncultured Gemmatimonadales bacterium. Classification (GTDB taxonomy): domain Bacteria; phylum Gemmatimonadota; class Gemmatimonadetes; order Gemmatimonadales; family JACORV01; genus DASXPG01. The sequence goes on from CAYLJK010000159.1 coordinate 1,440, forward strand.
GCGCCGGCTCGATCCCATAGCGTAGCGCGAAGAGCAACATGGGCAGCTCGCCCCAGTGGTCCGGGTGGAAATGGGTGAGCGCCACGTGGGTCACGGTGTGCCAGGGGATCCCGAACGCGGCCGCGCGGTGCAGCGTGCCGGCCCCGCAGTCCAGCAACAGGCGGACGCCGCCCGCCCTCACCCAGTAGGCCGGCGCGGTTCGGTCCCGCGAGGGCGCCACCGTCCCGCTGCCCAGCACGACCAGCTCCATCAGAGCGGCCCGAGAAAGACGGCCCGCTTGAAGAACGTTCCGTCGGGCGTCTGGAGCTTGATCAGATAGACCCCGCGCGGCATCCAGGAACCGTCCTCGGCGCGCCCATCCCAGGCGAGGTGGGGGTTGCATTGACCGGTGGCGCCCACCGCGGGCCGGCCGTATCGGCCGGCGGGCAGGGAGCCGGGGATCGAGCCACTGGGGACCAACCGGCGCACCAAATGGCCGCGCAGGTCCAGAATCTCCAGCCGCACCTCGCCGGGTTTGGCGCTGTCGAACCAGATGCAGGTGCTGGTGAGACCGGTCGCGGGGTTGGGGAACGGGTTGGGGAAGTTCTGGAACAGGAGCGTGACCGTGGGGACGCTCTCGTCCACGATCACGAACACGCCGCGGCTCGCCGTGGTGCTGGTGTCGGCGCCCGCGCGGGCCGTCACCCGCCAGCGATACGGCGTGTTGACGTCGAGGTCGGCCGCCGGCGTGAACGCCGTGGTATCGAGGCCCCTCGCGCGAGCCTCGACCACGCCGTCGTCGGCCCGAAACACCTCCACGTCGTAGCTGAACGGCCCCGGCGGCGAGGCGATCGGCGCCGGGGTCCACACCAGCCGCGGGCGGCGGTCGCGGATGGTGAGGCCCGCGGGATCGTCCAGCACGGCGAGATCGGCCCAGGGCGGCGCGATGAACTCCCGGCCGCCGCTCACCTGCATCTCCGCGGAGTCCGCCGCGGTTGCCCGCAGCAAGACGGTGAGGCGCGTGCCGGGGCGCTGCGGGACGCGCCACAACAGGCTGGTGTCGGCGGTGGTCGAATCGAGCGCGATCTCCGAGCCGTTGCGCCGCACGATCAGCCGGAAGCTCATGGGGAGCGCGAACGCCGGCGCGCCTGGAACGGTCCAGCTGAAGCTCGGCGTCACGGCGCCGAGCAGGGAATCGGCGGGCTCCGTGAGGATCACCCCGCGTGGGAACGACGCGGCGGCGAGGGCGTCCGGACGACCCCAGCCGCGGTTGGGATCGGGCGTGGCGGCATTGGTCCCGGTGCGCCGCAGGGCGTCCCGGATGTCCATCGGTCCCAGGCCGGGATGCACCTCGCGCATCAACGCGCCGACGCCGGCCAAGAGCGGGGTGGCGAACGACGTCCCGTCGAGACGACGGAACCCGCCGCCCGACTGCGTGTCCAGCACCCAGATCGAGACCCCGGGTGCCAGCAGATCGGGCTTGATGCGGCCGTCCGCCGTGGGCCCGCGGGAGCTGAAGCCCGCCAGCGCGCCCAGGGCGTCCTCGGCGCCCACGGCGACCACGGAGTCGCCGTCGGCCGGGGTGACGAGCGTCCTGGCGGAGGCGGGAGGATCGGTGTTGCCGGCGGCGGTGACCACCAGGATGCCCCGCTCTGCGGCGGCGTCCGCGGCCACGGTGGTGACCGCGATGTCGCCGTTCAGCTGCGCCGGGGTGTACCCGAATCCGTCGTCGAACTCGAGGTACCCGAGACTCGACGACACCACGCGCGCGCCCAGGGCGTGAGCCCATTCCAGCGCGGCTACATAGTTGTCCTCTTCCGGACGTAGCTCGGATCGGACGTCTTCCGTCTTGGCCAGGATGTACTCGGCGTCCGGGGCGATCCCCATGAGTACGCCGGGGACGCGGGCCGCCAGCAGCGACCACACGGCGGTCCCGTGTCGCGACGCCTGCGCGGCGTCGTTGCCCTCGTTCCGGACCACCCCGTCGTTGAACACGAAGTCACGCTGCGCCACCACCGTGGCGGAGTCGAACGCCGAAAGCCCGGTTTCGAACCCGGTGTCCAGGATGGCGATCCGTACCCCGCGGCCTCGCACCCCGCGCTCGGTGAGGCCGAAGACGTTGAGCTGGCGGAAGGGCATGGCCGAGGGGCCGTAGAGAGAGTCGCGCGCGTCGGCGGCCGGCGCCCGAGGCACGCCGGGGACGTCGGTGGGGGGCGGCAGCCGCGGGGGGCGGGACCGCGCCACCGGTTGGATATGCCGCACGAGCGCGCTCCGGCGAAGCCCGGCCAAGGCGGGGGCCGTGAGGTCGGCGGAGACGGCATGCAGCCACTCGCTCTCTCGTCTCACCCGGCCGCCGGCCGACTGCACCGCGGTCCGGACCTCGTCCAGCGTGGCCTCGGGCCGGGCGAAGAGCCACACCGCCAGCGTATCGCGGCGGGCCAGTCCGGCATCCACTTGCGGCGAGACCGAGGGTCGCTGCGCCTGGACGGCGGGGGCGGGGGCCAACAGGGCGAGCAGCACTGCTGGGCCGGCCACCCGCAATGGCCGTGGCGGCACTAGACCGGCGCGGCCTCTCCCAGGCGCACCCCGACGATGGTGGAGACGCCGGGCTCCTGCATGGTGATGCCGTAGACGGCGTCCGCGGCCTGCATGGTGCGGGGATTGTGGGTGATCACGATGAACTGGGTCTCGGCCTTGAACTCGTCCAGCAGGCGGACGAAGCGAGCCACGTTGGCGTCGTCGAGCGGCGCGTCCACTTCGTCGAGCAGGCAGAACGGGCTCGGCTTGGTCAGATAAATCGCGAAGAGCAGCGAAATGGCGACCAGGGTGCGCTCGCCGCTCGACAGGAGATGGATCCGCTGGGTTCGTTTGCCGCGCGGCGCCGCCCGGATCTCGATGTCGCTGCCCAGCGGGTCATTCTCGTCCGAGAGCCGGAGGTCGCAGTCGCCGCCCTCGAACAGCGTCTGGAACACCTTGCCGAAGTTGCCCTGGATCGCGGCGAACGTATCGAGGAACATCTGGCGGGCCGTGGCGTCAATCTCCCGGATCGCCTCGAGCAGCGTGTTGCGCGCGTGGACCAAGTCATCTCGCTGGCTGGTGAGAAACTCCAGGCGCTTGGTCTCCTCGGCGTGCTCTTCGAGGGCCAGCGGGTTGACGGGCCCCATGGCCTCGATGGCCTCCGCGAGGCGCTCGGCCTCCGCCCGGAGGGCCGCCGGATCTCCCGCGACGTCGGGAGCGGCGGCGAGCAGGTGGGCGATGGGCCGGTGCCATTCGCCCTCGATCCTCTCCACCATGGCGGTGCGCCGGGCGCTGACTTCCGCGGCGGCGAGCGCCAGGCGATGCTCCCGCTCGCGCAGGTCCGACGATTCCGCGCGCAATCGCTCCAGCTCGCCTTCCGCCTGGGCCAGGGCCTCGCCGGCCGCCGCGAGCGCCGCCGCCGCGTCGGCCGCGGCCTTCTCCAGTTGCTGGGCGGTGAGGCGACGCTCGGCCAGCTCGTCAGTCCAGCGCGCGCGTTGCTCGGCCGCCTCGCGCGACTCCCGTTCGATGGCGGCAAGCTCGGCGTCCAGTCTCGCGATGGCGTCTTCCGCCTCGGTCTTCGCCGCCTGGGCCCGCCGTTCCCGTTCCAGCGCCGCCTGGGCGCGCGCGGCGACCTGCGCTTCCTCCACCTGCCAATGGACCCGCCGCTCGCGCGCCAGCTCCTGCGCGGATTCCAGCTCCGTCAGGACCGCCTGGGCCGACGCGTAGGCCTGCTCCCGCTGCCGGCGTCGTTCGGCGGCGGCGGTCTCCTCCACGCTGATCTGGCGCAGTCGGGCCGAGCCGGCTTCCAGCCGGGCGCGCGCGCGCCCCAGCGTGTCGGCCGCTTCGCCCCGATCGCGCTCGGCCCGAGCCACGCGCCTGGCGGCGGCGTCGCTCGCCACCTGCGCCTCGTGGAGCGTGGCCCGCGAGCGCTCGGCGGCAGCCGTGGCGGCCTCGAGCGCGCGCTCGGCCTCCTCCTGCTGTCGCGTGGCCGCCTCCACGTCGCGATGGAGCTGGCTCACGCGCCCGCGCGCCCGCTCCACCTCGGCCCGCAGCCCGTCCAGTTCCGCGCGCCGCGCGATCGGTCCGCCACCGCCGGGCCCGGTCTCGCCCGCAAGGTAGACCGCCCCGGAGGCGCGCCGGACGGCGCGGGCATCGGGATCGAGCGCGACATCACCGGCCAGCAACGCGGCCACCCACGCTCGCGCGGGAGGGTCAACCACCAATTCCTCCGGCAAGCCGCTGGCCGGCCGTCGCGGTCCCGGCCTCAGGGGCAAAAGCAGCAGGGGGCCGTGTCGGCCCTCGGCATGCCAGTGCGTCACCGCCTCCACGACACCGTCGTCGCCAACCAGGACGGCGTGCAGCCAATCGCCCAGCAGCCGCTCCGCGCGACGAGCGCCGGCGGTGCCGGCGTGCACGAAGTCCGAGAGCGGCCCCAGCACCGCGCCCTCGCCGAACCGCCCGCTCCCTCGCGCGTCCAGCAGCGCGCGAGCGGCGGGCGCGAGCCCCACGCGCTCCCGCTCGAGTTCCTCCAGCGCGTCCCGGCGAGCTTCCACCTGCGCCAGTGCCTCGGTGGCCGCGCGGCCCTCGATTCTGAGCGCGGCGTCATGCTCTCGCGCGGCCGCCAATGCGTGCCGGGCGCGCTCCAATTCGCCCGCGTGGGCGTGGTGCTCCCGCTCGCGCGCCGCGAGCGCCGCGCGGGCCCCCGTCTCGTCCGCGCGCGCGGCGGCGTACTCCGCGTCCGCGTCCGCGAGCCGCTGCTCCAGTCCGCCGATCTGCTCGCGGAGGTCGGTCACTTCACGCTCGGCCGCAGCGCGCTCCCCG
>CAYLJK010000160.1:0-2211 GCA_964383975.1 uncultured Gemmatimonadales bacterium
GGGAGCGCACCTCGATGCGCATCTTCCGGCAGTGCCCGGCGTGCCTGGCGGAGTACCGGCAGCCGGGGCACCGGAGGTACCACTCCGAGACGAACTCGTGCGCACAGTGTGGGCCGAGGGTGTGGCTCGAAGAAGCGGGCACGGAGGTACGGGGGCACGGAGGCACGGAGGGGGACGCCGCGATTGTGGCGGCGGCCGGGGCGCTGCGGGAGGGGCGGATCGTGGCGGTGCGGGGGCTCGGGGGCTACCACCTCGCATGCGACGCCACCAGCGACGCCGCGGTGCGGCGGCTCAGGGAGCGCAAGCGGCGCGAGGCGAAGCCGCTCGCGGTGATGGTCCGGGACCTCGCCGCCGTGCGTGCGCTCGTCGAGGTGGACGACCGCGCCGCGGCGCTCCTCGATTCGCCGGAGAAGCCGATCGTGGTGCTGCCGCGCCGGCCGGACGCGCCGCTCGCCCCGGCCGTCGCGCCGGGGCTCGCGTCGGTCGGCGTGATGCTGGCCTACACGCCGCTGCACCTGCTGCTGCTGGAGGCCGTGGGGCGCCCGCTCGTCATGACGAGCGGCAACCTCTCCGACGAGCCCATCGCCACCGCGAACGACGACGCCCGGCGCCGCTTGGGCGGCATCGCGGACCTCTTCCTCATGCACGACCGCGAGATCCTCTCGCGCTACGATGACTCGGTCATCCGCGCCGAGGGGCCGCACATCGTGCTGCGCCGCGCGCGCGGCTTCGCGCCGATGCCGCTCCCGCTCCCGCAGCCGGTGCCCCGCCCGCTGCTCGCCGTGGGTCCGCACCTCAAGAACACGCTCACCCTCGCCGTGGGGGACCGCGCCTTCGTCAGCCAGCACGTCGGCGACCTCGAGGACCTCGACCGGCTCTTCCGCATCGAGCCGGAGCTTGTGGTGCGGGACCTCCACCCCGGCTACCTCTCGACGCGCGTCGCGCAGGAGCTGGGGCTCCCCGAGGCGCCGCCGGTCCAGCACCACCACGCTCACGTCGCCGCGGTGCTCGCCGAGCACGGGCGAACGGAGCGCGCCGTGGGCGTGGCGTTCGACGGCACCGGCTACGGGGACGACGGCCGGACCTGGGGGGCGGAGATCCTGGTGGCGGACCTCGCGGGCTACCGGCGGCGCGCGCAGCTGCGCTACGCGCCGCTCCCCGGCGGCGACCTCGCCGCCCGCCGGCCGTGGCGCGCGGCACTGGGGTATCTCTCGCTGGAGCCGGCAGCGGCGGGCGACTTCGCGCTCGCCTTCAGGGGCGTCCCGGAGGAGGAGCGGCGCATCGCCGAGCAGCAGGTGGCGCGGCGGCTCAATGCGCCGCTCGCCTCGTCCATGGGCCGCCTCTTCGACGCGGCCGCGGCGGTGCTCGGCGTCCGGCACGTGAGCGACTACGAGGGCCAGGCGGCGATGGAGCTGGAGGCCCTCGCCGGCCGGCGGCCCGCCGCGGCGCTGCCCCTTGCGGCCGAGGCCGGTGGAGAGGGAAACTGGGTCTGGGACCCCGTGCCCCTGCTGGCGGCGCTGGGCTCGCGGCGGCGCGCCGGCGCCGACGCGGCGGACCTGGCCGCCGCCTTCCACGAATCCGTGGCCGAGACCACGGCGGGGACGGTGGCGCGCCTCGCGGCCGACGAGGGCCTGCGGTGCGTCGCCCTGGGGGGCGGGGTGTTCCAGAACGCCCGTCTGCTGGAGGGCGTGGTGTCGCGACTCGCGGCCCGCGGCCTGGAGGTGCTGGTGCCGCGACGGCTCTCGCCGAACGACGGGGCGATCAGCTACGGCCAGGCGGCCGTGGCGTCGGCCCTGCCGGCGCACTGAGTCCAGGAGGGGACCCGGTATGTGCCTCGGCATTCCCGGCCGCATCACCTCGATCAGCGACGAGGGCGGCCTCCCGATGGGCATGGTGGACTTTGGCGGGGTGACCCGCGAGTGCTGCCTCGCCTACGTCGCCGACCAGGTTGCGGTGGGCGACTACGTGATCGTGCACGTCGGCTTCGCCATCTCGAAGGTGGACGAGGAGGAGGCGAAGCGCACCTTTGAGGCGCTCAGGGAGATGAGCCAGCTCGACGAGCTGGCGTGGATGCAGGAGGTCGCCGAGAAGAGCCTCGAGGCGATGCCGGAGCGCGGGCCGTGAAGTACCTCGCCGAGTACCGCGACGCCGGCGTGGCGCGGGCGCTGGCGCACTCGATCCGCGAGACCGCCACGCGGCGCTGGACGATGA